>DATDGY010000290.1:0-9665 GCA_036521855.1 Candidatus Angelobacter sp. | reverse complement strand
GCGTCCGCAGCCCAAGCCGGCATGGCTGAAGGCGCGCGCCCCGCTGGGCGACAACTATCACGATCTCAAAAAGCTCGCCCGTACGCTGGATCTGCATACGGTGTGCGAATCGGCGCAGTGTCCTAACATCGGCGAGTGCTGGAACCATAAGACCGCGACTTTCATGTTGCTGGGCAACCTGTGTACACGCCGCTGCGGGTTTTGCGCTGTGCCCAAGGGCAAACCTGAACCGCTGGACTGGGACGAGCCTCGCCGGGTGGCTGAGGCTGTGGCCACACTTGGACTGAAACATGCCGTCGTGACCAGCGTGAATCGCGACGATGACAACCTGGGCGGCGCCCGGATCTTTGCCGAGACCATCCGCGAGATTCGCCGCCAGGCTCCGGGGTGCCAGATCGAGGTCCTGATCCCGGACTTCCAGGGACACGACGATTGCCTGAAGACCGTGCTTGAAGCCAAGCCGGAGGTGCTCAATCACAACACAGAAACCGTTCCCCGTCTTTATCGCGCGGTGCGCTCCGGCGCGCGTTACGAACGCACGCTGCGGTTGCTCGACAACGTGAAGCGCTTTGCCCCGGGGATGGTTTCGAAGAGCGGCGTGATGGTGGGCCTGGGCGAGACCATGGACGAACTGCTGGAGGTCTTCAGCGACCTGGCGGCGCGCGGCGTCGATATCCTCACCGTGGGCCAGTACCTGCGGCCTTCGAAAGACCACCTGCCCATCGCCCGCTACTACACTCCCGACGAATTTGCCTTCCTCAAGCGCGAGGCCCTGAAGATGGGCTTCCGGCACGTGGAGTCCGGTCCGCTGGTGCGGTCGTCCTATCACGCGCATGAGCAGGCGGAATCAACCGGGCTGGTCAGCGCCATTGACGCAGCTCAAGAAATCCAGTAACTCATGAATCTGCAAAAGCTCTTCGCTGTCTGCATCTTGCTAATACTCGCCGTTCCTGCTCTCGCGCAGAGCGATCCGGTTTCCCGGGCAGGGAACAAACCGGTGGAGCCCTTCCAACTGATCGGGAACATCTACTATGTCGGGGCATCCGAAGTTACTTCGTTCTTGATCACGACCCCGCAAGGGCTGATCCTGCTGGATGGGGGCTTTGCCGAAACCGCTCCCATGATTCAGAAGAACATCGAACACCTCGGGTTCAAAGTAAGCGACATCCACATCCTCCTCAACAGTCATGCCCATTTGGACCATGCCGGCGGGCTTGCGGCGCTCAAGCAACTCACTGGCGCCAAGATGATGGCGAGCGCCGGAGATAAGCCTCTGCTTGAGAGCGGTGGCCATAACGATCCGCAATTTGGCGACCGCCTTGTGTTCCCGCCTGTCCAGGTGGATCAAGTGGTCAAAGATGGTGAAGCTGTTGAGCTCGGCGGAGTCGTGTTGCATGCGGTGCTGACTCCTGGGCATACGCCCGGTTGCACAACGTGGACCATGCAGGTTCAAGAACGCACGAGGACCTACGATGTGGTGTTCTTGTGCAGCACTACGGCTCCAGCCGGATACCAATTGGTCAACAACAAGGCCTACCCGCAAATCGTCACCGATTATGTGCACACCTTTGCCCGGCTCGGAACCTTGCCCTGCGATGTCTTTCTTGCCGCCCACGGCTCCTTTTTTCACCTTCAGGACAAAACGGATCGGCTCAAGGCAGGGAGCGTTCTCAATCCATTCGTCGATCCGCCGGAATACCAGAGATTTCTGGCACAAAGCGAACAGGCGTTCCGGCAAAAGCTGCAAGAACAAACCCGGGCTGCCTCAGTCAAATAAAAAAACTGTCATCATCAGCTATCTCGAAATCAGGTCTCTCGAACAAACGTGAGAATCTCAATTTCTTTTCCGTCTATCGTCTGCTTGCCTGTAAGGTCACGTTCAAACTGGGCCGGATCTGGGATGTCTTTAACGTTATCTACTACCACGAAGATCAGTGTCTTGCATGCAGGATGCTTAACATAAGACTGAATATCGTCATTGATTTCACGTAGTATCCGCTTCCACTGCCGTGGTTTGCCGACCCATTTGACCTCGACCAGGACTCCTGCCAAGGAGCTAAAAATGTCAACCATTTTGTACGTTCCAGCACGGGAAGGCACTGGCTCCTCGGTGCGAACATCTGAGATCACAGCACGCAGCGTCACATAGAGAAGGTCGCGTACGTCATCTTCGCAACCGACGGGCCAGGGGGCGAGTCCCTCTTCCCGATCCTGCACTCGCCGAATAGCTGGCGTCAAAGAATCGATTGCTTTCATCACAGTGAGCATGAATCCAGCTCGACCGCTGTCTTCTAGGATGACTGCGCGCATGTTTGTGCAGACCAGTTTTTCCAATTCAGGTCCGTAAAACGCAGCAATGCAATACCAAGGTCGCAGCGTGCGGCCGTCTTTGAGAACCAGCTTGTAGCCATCCGCACGAGCGGCAATATCTTTGGGAATCTCTTTTACATTTGCAACAGGAACTGGCTTGCCGGCTTTGACCCACAATTCATAAGCCCAGAGGCTACGGACATACTGGTCTACTTCGTTGGCTGTAAATGATATGCGGACTTTTCTAAAGTCATTCAAAACCGGGTATGAAATGATCCGAATAGATTGCTCGTTCTCTTTCAAGAGATTGCAAGTCCTCCAGATGTTCGTCGTCGAGTCTCTGGAATTTCTTCCCGAATGCAGTCGTATTTCGGATGCGAACGAACCTGTGTTTGTGTTCTCGCTTTCGCCTTGTCACGACTGGCCCTCCGCATGTCAAAAGCTCGCCGGCCTGGCCACCCATCTAACGCGGTCGCTAGCCAGGGCTAGCGGGTACAAAAACCGCGCGTTGGTTAGCTTACCAGCTGACCAACGAATAAAATTGCTCTCGTAGAGGCAGAAAAAAGCCCGGCTCCGCCGGGCTTTTGAACATCTTGGACGCTTACCACACGTGGCAGGCGTTCTCACGGACCATGGGCTGGCCGGCCTTGCAGCCCCAGGCCTTCTGGAATTCCGGCATGTTGGAGACCACGCCGTTCACGCGGTACTTGCCGGGCGAATGCTCGTTGTTCTGGGCCAGCAGACGGGCGATTTGTTCGGTCTGGTTCTGGCACCAGATCTGGCCCCAACCCAAAAACAACCGCTGTTCGGGAGTGTAGCCGTCAATCTTTTCCGTCGTCTTGCCGGAATTGGCAAGACTGGCCAGCAGCGCCATCAGGGCGATGCGCAGGCCGCCATTGTCGGCCGTGTTTTCACCCAGAGTGAGCTTGCCACGGACATGAACGTCATCCACGGCGACGAACTTGTCGTACTCATCCACCAGACATTGGGTGCGTTCCTTGAAGGCCTTTTCGTCCTCGGGGGTCCACCAGCTCTTGAGATTGCCCGCAGCATCGAACTGGGCGCCCTGATCGTCAAAGCCGTGGGTGAGTTCGTGGCCGATGACCGCACCAATGCCGCCGAAGTTCAAACCATCGTCGGCCTTGAAGTCGTAGAACGGCGGTTGCAGAATGCCGGCGGGAAAATTGATATCGTTTTCCGTCGGGTCGTAGTAGGCATTCACGGTAGGCGGCGTCATCTGCCATTCCTGCTTGTCGAGCGGTTTGCCGATCTTGTTGAGTTCCCACTGAACGTTGAATTCAGTGGCGCGGAGGGAATTGCCGAGGGCGTCGCCGCGCACGATCTTCAGTGAGCTGTAATCGCGCCATTTGCTGGGATAGCCGATCTTGTTCTCGATAGCGGCCAGTTTGATCAAAGCCTGCTTTTTGGTGGTGTCGCTCATCCAGTCTACTCCCTGGATATCGCGGCCAAGCGCTTCTTCCAGGGCCTTGACCATCTTCAGGGTGCGCTCCTTGGCCTCGGGCGGGAAGTGCTTCTCCACGTAAACCTGGCCCAAGGCTTCGCCCAGGTTGTTGTCCACGGCGGCGACGCAGCGCTTCCAGCGAGCACGCAACTCCTTGGCCCCGGTCAGAGTCTTTCCGTAGAAGTTGAAGTTCTCGTCAACAAAGGCCTTCGGGAGAGACTGCACGTGCGTGTGAACCAACTGCCAGCGGAAGTAGGTCTTGAGATCGTCGAGGCTGGTGTTTTTCAGCTCCTCATCCAACGCCTTGAAGAAATCCGGGTTGGCGACGTTCAGACTGGGCGCCGGAGGAGCGCCCACTTCGGTCAGGTACTTGGGCCAGGAGAGAGACGGCGTGAGCGCCTGCCATTCCTGCTCTGACAGCTTGTGGTACACCTTTTCCGGATCGCGGCGTTCCACGCGGTCCATTGAGCCCTTGGCCAAGGCCGTTTCAATGTTCATGACGACTTTGGCTTCGGCGGCGGCTTTCTCCGGCGAGTCACCCAGCAGTTTGAACATGTTGGTCACATGCTCCACGTAGGCTTTGCGCAGCTCCGCGAATTTGGGATCGTCTTTCAGATAGTAATCGCGGTCGGGGAGCGAGAGTCCGCCTTGATCGGCTTGGGCAATGACTTCTTTTGCGTTCTTGAAGTCGGCGCCGGAACCGAAACTGAAAAGCACATCGGCGCCCTGGCGATGCAGGCTGGCGATCAGCGCGGTGAGCTGATTCTTGTCCTTGACGGAGTTGATGCGATCAAACTGCGGTTTGAGCACGGCGACGCCCTTCTTATTGATCGCGTCCTCATCCATGCAGGTGGCGTAGTAGTCGCCGATCCTCTGTTGGTTGGGGGTGCGCTGGGTGGCTTTGGCGGCCTCTTCCAGGATCTCGCGCAGGAAGACGCGGTTGCGCTCCGCCAGTTCGTTGAAGCGTCCCCAGGCGGCCTGATCGGAGGGAATAGGATTGTTCTTCAGCCACCCGCCGCAGGAATACTGATAGAAATCCACGCAAGGGTCGGCGCTCTTGTCCAGTGCGTTGATGTCGAAGCTCGGAACCTGTTTGGGTTCAGCGTCCTTATTCTGGCCGCTGGCGCTTTGGGCCGCAGCCATGCCCGTGAGCACGACCGCCGTCATTAGGAGTTGAAACATACGCATGGTAATTGCCTCACAGATTGTGTGCTGATTGAATTTGATTGCCGGACAGCCGAGTCACAAATTTATCTTAGACGTACCCGTGACGATTTGGAAAGCAACAGCTTGCGGCTTTCCGGTTCGGAGAGTGGAGCAGGCCATGAAGCGAATCGACAAACTCAGAATATACGCATATGAATGGTGAGGTATTTCTTGGGATTCTCGCGAATTGCCTTCACCAGGTTCCGGCTCTCGATCAGCAGCTGGTCGGTGTTGTTGTAGAACGAAGGATTCTTGAGGAACATCCCGGCGCTACCTTCGCCGGCCTCCAGGCGATCGGCGATGGCGGAGAGCTTGTTGATGGTGTTCTGCAGCTTGTCCGCCAGTTCCTTATCCTTGACCGCTTTGCCCAGCAATCCTTGCCCGGAGCTGACATCGTCCACCAGTTTGTTGACCTTGACCACGGTCTGATTCGCATTCTTCATGAAGGTATCGTCTTTAACCAGCAGGCCAAGATTGCCTTTGCCGGCGTTGATGTCGTCCACCATGCGGCTCAGCTTGTCGACGTCGTCGGAGAATTTGTCGTACAGCGCCTGGTCCTTCAGCAGCTTGCCGATAGTTCCCTTTCCGGCGCTCACATCGTTCAGCATGCTCTGGGCCTGGTTGAGAATGGTGGTGGCGCGATCAAAAAACACCGGGTCGTTGATGAATTTACCCAGGCTCCCTTTGCCGCCTTCAATTTGGGCCACAATGCCGTCCACGCGCTTGACCAACACTTGCAGGTTTTGCAGAGTCGACTGGCTGCTGCGCACGACATCCTGCAATCCCGGCTCATTGGTGGAACGCAGTACCGCGCCATCCTGCACCGGCGCACCGGTAGCGCCCTCATTGCTGATGTCCACAAAGGCTTCGCCCAAGACGCCCTGGGTCAGGATGGTGGCCTTGGCATCTTTGCGGACGTAGGGCTGGAAATCCCTGTTGATGCGCATGATGACCTCAATCGGCTGGTCGGCATGCTTGGGGTCGGATACCACGCGGACGTTCTTCACGTTGCCAATGGGCACGCCCTGCAGATCAACCGTCTGGCCTCCGCGAATGCCTTCGGCATTGTCAAAGTACGTGATCAGGGTGATTCGGGAGGTAAAGAAGCCGGTGGTCCCGCGCATCAGGAAGACGAGAACCGCCAGCGTTATCAAGGCCACGATAACGGTGATGCCGACCCGGAGTTCAGACCACCTGAGCTGCTTTTGACTCGGCAAAGGGATGCAATCCTAAGTCAAAAATATAGCAGAAACACGTATAAGCCCCTAGTTTCCAACAGCCTTTGGCGTTGATTGGGGCTTGAACGGTATCGCAGGTGCCATGAGTCGCTTAGGCAATCTGGCCAACAGCGAACTCAGCCGGGCGGCCGATCTACCCGACGATTGCAGCGATTTCACCGCAGAATCAAGGCGTCGCGCCAGGTTGTTGAGCACAGTGCCGCAAGCAGGTAAGCCACCGCAGCGGTAACCAGCGTGACGGTCAGACCAAAGTGGATGGCGATCACCATGGCCATCACCGAGCCCAGCACACTGGCGGCAGCGTTCAAAGCCCAGGCCCACTCTACGGTGTCCACCATTCTCAGACCGCTGGGAAACGGCATCCCCATTAGAAAACCAAGAGGCGCCAGAATCACGGCGCTGACCAGCAGCTTGGCCAGAAAAGGCAGCCCTACCGCCACCGGAAGAAGAAGGGGCAGAAGGAAAACGTAAAGAACGATCAGCCCGGCAATCCATCCCAAAATCCGGGCGAACGGGTAGCTTCCGCTCAGCCAGCGCCGGGCGGCCACGCTGCCGGCGCCGCTCGCCAACAGCAACAAGAACACAACCACCGTCAGGGCGTAGGTGGGATGACCGAGAAAGAGCACAAAGCGCTGAATGAGCGCGATTTCAACGGTGATGTATCCCAATCCCACAGCGATGAAATAGAGGAGAGAAGCCAAGCCGGTCTTCGGTCGATGGTGGCGGCCGTGCAACGCCAGGGGCAGAATCAGAAACGCCAGGACGGCGAGCAGAGAAATCACCAGCAGCATTCCCAGCGTCACCACGCCCAGATTGATGCGCCAGTCCATGCCGCGTCCGGTGCCGGCCATTATGTTCCTGATTACGTACCCGATCTTCAGGGTGAAGAAGAAGAAAGGCGCGCTGTCGGTGACCGGAGCCACGTTATAAGAGTAGGCGCGGGCAAAGCCCCGGGGATCGTTGGAGTCAATGAGCCGGCGGAAGGCGCTCGCAGCCGGAGGCAACCTTTGCAGGGTAGCGTACTCAGCCGAGGGGTTCAGCCAGACCAAGTTGGGGTTTGCGGTCACATGCTGGGCCACGGCGGCATATTCGGCGCCAGTCAGCGGCGATTTTTTGGCCAACACCAGTACCGGACGTCCGTCTTCGTCCAGGCCGCCGTCGGCCACAATTACGAAGTGCCCTTGGGGATCGGCCACCCCGAGTTGGTGCAGCGCCTCCATGGCCTGCGAGACCACGCGCAAAGCTTCGCGCGGCTGGCGGAACTCCCAGCGCGTGATGGCGATCATGCCATCGGGCTTGAGATGGTCGAAGTACTCGCGGAAGGCCTCTACCGTGTAGAGGTTGTTCTCGCTGAGCGCGAAGGCCCCGGCGGCGGTGGAGGCCCAGGTATCCACCAGGGTCATTTGCACCACATCGTACTTGTCATGGGAGCTGCGGATGTAAGACCGCCCGTCCTGGACATGTATGTGCACCTCGGGGCGGTCATAGAGGTGATAGGAATAGCCGGCGTACTGTCTGCGCATCACGTTGTTGATGATGATGGGGTTGATTTCGATGGCGGTCACGCTGGGACTGCCGTTGGCTACGGCGCGCAGCACGTCCACGCCGCCACCAGGACCGATGATGGCGAATGCACCCCGCGGGCGGAGAACGTTGGCCACCGAAGGCGCTGCCGCCATCAAGCTCTTCTTCCAGTTGAAGCCCGAGTGGTCGGGCAGGCCGGTATGGGTAGGCGTGGGACTGGCGGGCTGGTCCTGGTCCCACCGAGCGGGGTCAGCGTTCATGATGGCGCTGGTGGCGTCGGCGTCAATCACCACGTAGCGAGCGCCGTCCTGGTTTTTGACCTCGATGCGGGAGATGGCGTTCCAGCGGGCAAACTCAATCGACTTAAGATCGCGCAAGACTCCCTTGGCATAGATCACGTCCACCAGCTGGCCCGCGTGGTTGGCAACGATCAGGCCTGCGAGAGTCGCGGCCAGCGCCAGCGCCGCCGGACGCAACCAGGTTTTGCCGGCCCACATGGCCGCGGCAATCGCCATGGCTGCCGAAGAGAATATCAAGGCATTGGGCGCTCCGATCACGTTGAGCAACGGCACTACCGCCAGGCAGGCCAGTGAGCCTCCGGCCAGATCGGCTCCATAGAGCTGGGAAATCGTACTGCCGGACCCGTCCTGGCTGCCCCGGCTTGCCGTGGGGCTTGCCGCGGACCAGTCCCGGCTTGCCGCGGACCGGGCAAAGAGCGTGGAGAACAGCAATCCAGTGAAGAAGAAGGAAGTCGCCGCGGCCAGGTAGATGATGGTGATCTTTCCGAAATTGCGTGCGGAGACTTCCAGTGACACCGCCGTATGCAGCACTACTTCCATCGCCGCCAAAATGCAAGCCGAGTTCAGAAGGCAAAGTATGGCGCCAAGCTTGCCGATGGCGAAGCGTTGCAGCCATTGGCGGCGCACATGGGCGAACACCCCGCCTGAGCCCAGACCCAGGAGCGCGACGGAAATGGCGAAGAAAGCAAAGTGGTAGAAAAGGACCACGCTGAACAGGCGGGTCATCGCCAACTCCAGCAGCAGGCTGGCAAAGCTGACCAGGGCTACGGCCGGCATCAGCGTCTTCCGTCCTATTTCGATCGGGACACGCGGAGTTTCGAGTGCGAGGGCAGGTTGACTCATTTTGGCTGAGCGTTCCTTAGGACTCCAGGATTACGTGAGCGATCGCCTGCTCCTCGGTATGGGATAAGGAGAGGTGGGTTCGCTTACATCCCAAGGATTCAGCAAACTCCGCCGCCTTGCCCGTGAAGCGCAATTCGGGACGCCGGCCGGGCAGCCGGACCACCTCAACATCGTGCCAGGTGACACCATGGCGCAGCCCGGTGCCGATGGCCTTCATCCCCGCCTCTTTGGCGGCAAAACGGGCGGCCAGACGCTCCGCAGCGTTGACCTTGGAGACGCAATAGCGGACCTCTTCGGGCGTGAACACGCGCTCCAGAAAGCGCTCTCCAAACCGATCCACGGCGGCTCGAATCCGGGCCACTTCGGTGATGTCAACTCCGGTCCCTACAATCATTTGGCCGACTTGTTAAATTATCACACCCGGTGCCGAAGACCCCCGCGGTGCCGTCCAGCAGCGCGGGAAAGCCCCCAGGAGTGATTTGGAGCGCAGGCGCCCTCGGCCTGCGTAAGCAGGATTTCTCCAACGCAGCCGGGGGCGGCTGCGCTCCATCCTCGGGGAATGTTTTTGAGAGACAACTCTGGACAGAGCCGGTATAATGCAATTGCGAGTTTCCAAGCGTTTGTACAGCAGTACTGCACTCCCTGCATCCTGCCTGCACTACCTTACGAAAAGCGCAAATCTCAAGAAACAAGGAATGCGTGTAACACAATGGAACAAGGAACAGTTAAGTGGTTCAATGACGCGAAGGGTTATGGCTTTATCTGCCGGGAAAACGGTGAGGA
>DATDGY010000289.1:0-2170 GCA_036521855.1 Candidatus Angelobacter sp. | reverse complement strand
CGAAGAATTCGCCAACCTCATCCACCACGCCTATCCCGGCGACGATTTCTTCGACCTGAACTCCGGCGTGGATGCCGTCATTGCCAAAGGCTACATTGATACCAGCAATCTGTTCGTCACCGGCGGCAGCGGTGGCGGCGTCCTCACCTGCTGGACCATCGAGCACACCGAGCGCTTTCGCGCCGCCGCTTCGCTCTATCCGGTCATCAATTGGTATAGCTTCGCGCTCACTTCCGACATTCCTTTCATCACCAAATACTGGTTCCCCGGTCTTCCCTGGGACAGCACCGATAATTACATGCAACGGTCCCTCAGCAATCTCGTCGCTAAGGTGAAAACCCCCACGATGGTCATGACCGGTGAGGCCGACTATCGGACTCCCATCTCCGAAGCCGAACAATTCTACGAAGCTCTCAAACTCCTGAACGTTGACACCGTGCTCGTCCGTGTCCCTGAGGAGCCCCATGGCATCAGCCGTCGCCCCAGCCATCACGTGGCCAAAATGCTGTATATTGCTGGCTGGTTCGACCAGCACAAATCGAAGGAGTAATTCCGTCCGACGAGCGGCCTGCTTTTCGAACCGGCGTCTCCTGGCCCTGGCATTTATCTTCCGTTTAGGTTCATCGCCGTATAAGTATAAATTGTCACGCTCCGCGGTCTCGTTCGAGGACTGCAGAGCCAAAGAGGGCACACATATGCGCAAAAGTTTGACGCTTCTCATGCTCGTCGGCTCACTCACGCTGGGGATCACTATTTGTGGCGGATCATTCCTCGGCGCCGCTGCGCCGGCGCCCGGTCCCTCCGGCTATCACGTCATCAAGACCGTCCCCGTGGGTGGGGAGGGCGGCTGGGACTACGTCTACGTGGACAGCAACGCCCGCCGGGTGTACATCTCTAGAGGCACCCACACCATGGTCATGGACGCAGACACCTACGCCATCGTGGGAGATATTCCCGACACGCAGGGCGTCCATGGCATCGCCATCGCTTCCGACCTGGGGCGCGGCTTCACCAGCAACGGCCGCGGCAACGATGTCACCATCTTCGACCTCAAGACCCTGAAGGCCATTGGCAATGTGAAGACAGACGCCAACCCCGACGCCATTGTCTATGACCCCGTCAGCAAGCGCGTCTTCACCTTCAACGGCCGCGGCAAAAACTCTACCGCCATCAACGCTGCGGACGGCACCGTCGCTGGCACCATTCCTTTGGGCGGCAAGCCCGAATTTGCCGTGGTGGACGGCAAGGGCACTCTCTATGTGAATGACGAAGATACCTCCGAGCTTCATCATCTCGATACGCAAAACCTCAAGGAGCTCCACAAATGGCCGCTCGCGCCTTGCAAGTCGCCCTCTGGCCTTGCTATGGATGCCAGCAACCGGCGCCTGTTTTCGGTTTGCGATGATAAAGTCTCGGCGGTCGTGAACGCCGACACCGGAAAAGTCGTGGCCACGCCAACAATCGGGGATGGTCCCGACGCAGCAGCCTTCGACCCGGCAACGAACTACTTCTTTGCTTCGTGCGGCGAAGGCGTTCTCACGGTTATCCACGAGGACTCGCCCGACAAGTACACCGTTGTGGAAAACGTGCCGACCAAACGCAGCGCCCGCACCATGGGCTTAGATCTCAAGACCCACAACATCTTTATGCCGGCCGCGGATTTTGATCCGCCCGCTCCAGGCGAGCGCCGCGGCAAAATGAAGCCGGATTCGTTCGCCATCGTCGTGGTGGGCAAGTAGCCGGAACAAAGAAAGCGGGAAGCGACGCCTTAAGAATGAAAGCGTCCCGGTGAGGGGGGATTCACCGGGACACTTTCCGTTGGGATTGAGGGAACTTTCAGTGCACAACGCCGACGTTGTGGGCCCCGGCAGCGAACGAGAAACTCGCCCCCGCCACCTGCGGCAGCCACCACATCTTTCTTAACCACGAGTGCTGGCTCACCATCATCCGCTTGCCTAGAAAATCCATGAACGCCGGGCTGACTTGCGTCGCCGCGTAGATCGCATTCGAACCGGCGAAGGGCCGCAGCAGGGGGTTGGCCTCCTGGCCGTATCCGCCGGAGACCGCCCGTTTCGTAGACCACGCATCGAACGCCGCCCCACTGTGTCCTGCCAGCAGTAGCCCGTACCATATCTTTCTCTGTCGGGATGTTTCCTGTAGCCGTGTAATG
>DATDGY010000288.1:0-3952 GCA_036521855.1 Candidatus Angelobacter sp. | reverse complement strand
CTGGAGCGCCGCATGCCGCCCTGGAACGCCGTCAAGGGCTTTGGCGAGTTCAAAGACGATCGTGGGCTCACCCAGGAAGATCTGGAAATCGTTGGCGAGTGGGTGGAAGGCGGCGCGCCTGAAGGAAATCCTCTCTATATGCCGCCACCGCCGGAGCTTAGCGCCGACCGGGACGAATCCCCCGGCCCCCAGCGGCGCTTGGATGTTTCCGGCAGCAAGGTGATAACGCATGCAGTCAATGCCATCGGGATCGAGCCGAATCAAGTTCCAGCGACAGGCGCCCTGCAGGTGGTCGCCCGCCGGCCAGATGGCGCGGTCGAACCGCTGATCTGGATTGAAAACTTCAATTCCGCGTACAAGAAAACCTACTACTTCCAGGATCTTCTGCGCTTTCCCGCCGGAACCAGGATCGAGGTCTCACCGCCGCAAGGGAGCGTGGCCCTGGTGGTGAAGTGATCTCACTTCAACTCTGAAACCGGTACGTCGAAGACCGCGGTATTGACCACTCCTTTGCGCTGGAACTGCACCCACACCCTGTACGTGCGCGCGCGGGGAAAAATCACGTTGAATTGCATCTGCGGTCCGCCATCAGCGATGAACGGATGGTCATGGATCATGTCAATCAGGTCATCGCTGGCGGCCAACATGTGGCTCCATGAGCCGAGATAGAGCTCCAGCCCGTCCGATGGTTCCAGATGAAAGAACAGCAGCGTCTTCATCCCCGCGATCGGTTGTGCCGGCCGCATGGTCAACAAGACTTGCATGTTCGCGGAGTCTTTGGGCGAGAGATCCGGCTTGAGCTCTGCGCCCGGCGTGACAGCAACGCCCGGAAGCACGATGGTCTTCACAATGAGCTGCGGGGTGCCGCCGGTAGGATAAAAATCGCTTAACACCCGATACATTCCCGGCTTGGGAAGAACGGTGCTGAAGTGAAATGTGCCGTCGGACGCCCTCTCGGGGTGGTCGTGGACAAAGTACTTGAGGTCCTGGCTGACAATGAAGAGGTGATAGAGTTTCTCGTGCATCACCTGAAAATCAGTAACCGGCTTGCCCGTCTTGGGATCAAGGACGGTAAACGCAAGCCGCAGTTCCCTGCCCGCCTGGGGCGCGGACGGATGAACCGCCATCTTGAGCGGATATTCGACACGGTCCGGGAGATTGGCCACTAGTTTCATGCCACATCGCGGACAGTACCCGGGCTGCGGCGAACGCACGTCCGGATGCATCGGGCACACGAATTCCACCGGGGCCTCGGATGGAGCTTGGGTTCCGGGGGCGGCAGGGGCCGACTGGGCAAACAGACGGATCGCCGGAAGTATCGCGAGAATGAAGGCGCGTCTCTGGATTTCCAAATTATAACCAAGGCGCTGGTATGATCGTTGGTCTCGATTTGTGACCGCCGGCCGCGTAACTCGCGGTCACAAGTCTTCGCGATACAAATCCTGGAAAGGCAGGTTGGTGAAAACCCATGGGGATTCTCAAGGACAAAGTTGCCATCGTCACCGGCGCCAGCCGGGGCATTGGGAAGGCCATTGCTGAAGTCTTTGCGCGCGAAGGCGCCAAGGTCGTGATTTGCGGCCGCAAACAGGAGACGCTCGACCAGGTGGCCGGCGAGATCGGCAAAGGAGTGAAGCCAGTGGCCTGCCACGTCGGCAAGAGCGACCAGATTCAGAACCTGGTCGATTCGACCACGCGCGAGTTCGGACGCATCGATATCCTGGTCAACAACGCGGCCACCAACATCGCCCAGGAATTCTGCCTCGACGTGGATGAAGCCAAGTTTGACAAGATGGTGGAGATCAACCTGAAGAGCGCCTTCCGCCTAATCAAGCATATAGCCCCGGGCATGTGCGAGCGCGGCTCCGGCTCAATCATCAACATCGCTTCGATCTCCGGCCTGCGCCCGCAGTATTACGGCCTGCTCTACAGCATGACCAAGGCCGCGCTCATCATGATGACGCGAAGTTACGCGCTTGAACTCGGGGCCAAGGGTGTGCGCGTGAATGGGATTGCTCCCGGGCTCATCCAAACCGTGCTGAGCGAATACTACTGGAAGGACGCTGATCGCACCGCCAAGATCATCAAGCAGCAACCCATACAGCACCTGGGACAGCCCGAGGAGGTCGCCGAGGTCGCGCTGCTGCTGGCCGGAGGCGGCTCGTCCTACCTGACCGGTCAAACCATCGTGGTGGACGGCGGTGCAACGCTGACCTCAAGAAGCCTCTAACCGGCGCCACCCCTTCACCGGCTCGCGCCCGCGCGATCATCGAATCCCGGCCCTGCCGGGCTTATGCCATCACGCTCTGCCCAATGGCGAGCAGGCCCAGAACGCAACAAGATCCTGAAGCCAGAATCCGCAACGCCTTCTGCGGGAGCCGATTGCGGATTTGCACGCCCAGAGTAAGGGCTGCGGCGCCCTTGACCATGAGAGCCAACGTGGCGCCGATCCAGGTTGCCAGAAGCATATGAGACTTCAGCACCAGAGCTGCGGCTGCGATCTGGCCGGGATCGCCCCATTCGGCGAGGAAGAATGAGCTAAAACAGACCAGGAAACCCTTGGACCATCCGCCCCGCTTCCCATCTTTCTGATCTGCCTCGGGCGGTTCGTCCACCCAGATCAGGACGGCTGAGACGAAGAAAGCCACGGCGCTGATCAGATAGGTCCAATGACCCTGAAATCGCATGATGGCGCTGCCCAGGAGAGCAGCCACCATCGTCTTGGCCGCGCTGGCGATGGAAAAAGCGGCGAACACCACGAGCCAGCGGAAACGCAGACCCAGCGAAGCCAAAGCGTACAGCGACTTATCGCCCACCAATTCCGAGATCAGCACCGCCCAGAAGGCCAGCAGAACGGCGGCTGCGAACGTGATGTTAGGACTCAAGCTGATCCCTCCGCGCCTACATCCACTCGATCTTCAGGACCGTGTGCAGCTCAATCACGTTGGGCGCTGCTCCGGTTTGGCCGTGTGCGCGGTCGAAGAATCCTATGCCGGTTATTCTCGCCGGCGTGGGCTTCACCGCCGTTTCGAATGCCGGCATCTGCGCTTCTTCTCCTTCTGCGGGCGTGAGGAATGACTCCGGCATCTTGAATTGCGTCAAGGGAGAAGGGGGGAAATCCCCGGACAGCGAGTTCTTCGGCACCAGCTTGGTTCCTCCCGGCGGCAATACGAAGTCGTTGGGATTCAGGTTGTGGACCAGCTTGTCATCCACGGCCTGCCGCGCCGCTTGGATGTTCGCTAACCACGGGGAATCGCCGATGAAGGTGGTTGTCGGCGTGGGAACCTCAGCCACCATGGTGGCCCCGCTGGCGCCTTGGAGCACAAGATGGTAGTCACCGTCGGCTTCCTGCTTCAGAACCGTGACGTTCCCTTCCACGCGCCAGATTGTAGTCTCCACCGGCTGCGCCCGTTTGCTCTGGAATGCCGGCGGATCGGCAGTCATGACCGTCAATCCCGCCGGACGGGGCATGCTGATCAACTCTTCCACCGTGGCCGGCACAATTCCCGCGCCCAGGTTCTTGCCGTTGATGATGTTCTTGCCCACGGCATTGCGGTCGGGGTCCTGCCCGGTCTTCACCGGCCAGCGTTCCGTGCCCGGCTTGGTAACCAAGAGAGGCATGCCCGTCGGAGGCGGAGGGGCCGCCTGGACACCGGCGTGCACACCGCAGGCAGCCTTGATCTGCGCGGCGACTGCAGAGCTCACCGTAGGAAGCTTGTTCACATCGGTGATGGGGCCAGCGCCCACCGCGGCCCCGTGGCTGTCTGCACCGCCGCCGCCGTCGCCTCCTGCCACACCTCCGCCGGCACTGCCCTCACCACCGTCGCCGCCGTTACCTCCTGCTGCAGCTCCGCCGCCACCGGCATCGCCGACGCCGGCAGGTCCGCTCGCACCGCCAGCGTCACCGGCGCGTCCGAAGATAACAAAGCGGGGAGTTGCATCCAAATTGTTGCCA
>DATDGY010000287.1:0-1715 GCA_036521855.1 Candidatus Angelobacter sp. | reverse complement strand
CTCATGGTGCCGATGGGCTGAAACGTGGGCGCCTGCGCCAAGGCCGCCGCTGCCAGAAGCAAGAACATCGCTGCCCGCATGTCCGGCAGTTTAGCACGCAACGCGCCTCCCTGGCGGTTACAGTCTTGTCTCACACAAGATGAGCCCGAAGCGGGGGCGAGATTCTCACACAAGATGAGCCTAAAGGAAAAAGTCGGGATGCTGGGGATTGATTCTCCACATGGACGATACCAAACCGATCAGCCTGGAGCAGATGCGGGCCTTCGTGGCCGCTGGTGGTTCAGCCGAATTTCAGGCCGAAGACCGGACCGAGAAGTACGCTTGCGTGGAGCGGACGCTGCGTCATCTGGACTATACACGGCTGAGCCGGGCCGACAAAGGACTGGCCAAACAGTATCTGAGTCAGCTGACGGGGTTGTGCCGCGCCCAGTTAACGCGTCTGATCGGGTGCTATGCAGCGAAGGGATCGGTGACGGTGGCGCCGTATCAGCGGCGCAAGTTTGCGTCCCGTTACACACCAGCCGATGTGAGCCTGCTGGCCTACGTCGACCAGGCGCACGGGACGTTAAGCGGACCCGCCACGCGGCGCATCCTGCAACGCGAGTATGGCGAGTATCACATCGAAGTCTATCGGCGCTTGGCGGCCATCAGTTCGGCGCAGATCTATCGTTTTCGCAAGACCGCCGAGTATCGCAAACGTCACACCAGCTACCAGCCCACGCGGCCCACACCGATCCCCATCGGCGAGCGCCGCAAGCCCGCTCCGAACGGACGGCCGGGCTACTTGCGCATCGATACGGTGCATCAAGGCGATCAGGATGGCGTCAAGGGTTTGTATCACATCAACGCGGTGGATCAAGTCACCCAATGGCAGGTGGTGGGGGCCGCGCCCTACATCTCCGAAGCCTGGCTATTGCCACTGTTGGAAGCCATGCTGGAGCAGTTTCCGTTCCGCATTTGCAGCTTTCATTCCGACAATGGCAGCGAGTTCATCAACTACCAAGTCTCCGGCCTCTTGAACAAGCTCCTCATCGAGCAGACCAAGTCGCGGCCACGCCATTCCGGCGACAACGCCCTGGTGGAGTCCAAGAACGGCGCGGTGATCCGGAAGCATCTGGGCTGGACCCACATCGCCAGCCAACACGCCGAGGCCGTCAACCAGTTCCATCGCCAGCATCTGAATCCGTACTTGAATTTTCACCGGCCCTGCGGCATCCCCGAGCTTCGCACCCTGGCCAGAGGCAAGATCAAACGTGTCTACCGGCAATGGGAAACACCTTGGGATATTCTGCGCGGCCTCGACGATTGGGAGACTACCCTGCGTACCGCAACCAACGCCGCCGCACTCCAACGTCAGGCTGCGGCGCAATCCGACACCGATGCCGCCATGGCCATGCAGCAGGCCAAACGCGATCTCTTCCGCCAACTGCGCCGGTGTTCCGCATGAAGCACGCAGCGGCTCACGCCCCTGGGTCTCTCCAGCGCTGGGCCAAGGGAAGGGCCTCAAACGCCGCCCCTTCCCCTGGACCCCATCCTGGCTCCAACAACACTCTCAGAAAGGAGCTCCGTGTCCCCTTCCTTTAGGCTCATCCTTCAATGAGAAAATGCTAGCTGGGTCGATCTGGCAAACGGATGGTCCGCTACCCACCAATGTGGTACGATCTTCGACGATTGGGAGGAACTGTGCGGTCGAACATCATTTTCACAATCACGGC
>DATDGY010000286.1:0-1965 GCA_036521855.1 Candidatus Angelobacter sp. | reverse complement strand
TGACCCATCTATGGTGTTTCTAAATATCCCCGGATCTGACTGACAGGCAAAGTAGCTCACTACCGCACAGCCGGCTTGATTGACATCCTGGGACACCACCCATACGATTTCTACACCGCTGCCATGATCGACGAAACAGTTGCGCACTACAAAATACTCGCCCGGCTGGGAAGCGGCGGGATGGGTGTGGTGTACGAGGCCGAGGACCTGAAACTCGGCCGGCATGTAGCCCTCAAATTTCTACCCGCCGAAATGGAGAACGACGCCCAGGCGCTCGACCGCCTGCAGCGCGAAGCGCGGGCGGCGTCTGCACTGAACCATCCCAATATCTGCACCATTTACGAGATCAATGAGCATGAGGGACGGCACTTCATCGTGATGGAGCTGTTGGAAGGCAAGCCTCTGGACCAGAGAATCGCCGGCCGGGCTTTGCCCCTGGGACTGGTCCTGGATCTGGGAATCCAGCTCGCTGACGCGCTTGATACTGCGCACGCCAAGTGCATTCTGCACCGCGACATCAAGCCCGCCAACATTTTCCTGACCGACCGCGGCCAGGCCAAGATTCTTGACTTCGGCCTGGCCAAAGTAAGCGCGAGCCATCGCGTCGCCGAGCCTGCGGGCGTGGCCGCCACCCTGGACAGCGCGCATCTCACCAGCCCCGGGTCCACCGTGGGCACGGTCGCTTACATGTCGCCGGAACAGGCTCTGGGTGAGGACCTCGATCAGCGCAGCGATCTCTTTTCTTTCGGCGCCGTGCTTTATGAGATGGCGACCGGCGCGCTGCCCTTTCGGGGCGCCACCACTGCGGCCTTGTTCGATGCCATTCTGCATAAAGCGCCCGCTTCACCGCTGTATCTGAATCCTGATCTGCCCGCCGAGCTGGAACGCATCATTTTCAAGCTGCTGGAAAAGGACCGCGAGCTGCGCTATCAGACGGCGGCGGAATTGCGCGCCGATTTGAAGCGGCTCAAGCGCGACATCGAGTCAAGCGGCGCCGTTAAAACCCGGACGATAACGTCCTCGGCGCCTTTCGCTCCCGCTCCGGCTCCCTCTTCTCGCGGTGTCCTGATCGCCGAGGCTGCACGGCAACACAAATTTGGTTTGGGCGTGGTTCTGTTCATCGCGGCAGCCGTGCTGGCGGCTGCGGCCTACGGCGTGTTTGCCCTGCTGCACCGTCCGCAAGCCCCGCCGTTCCAGACCATGAGCATCAGCAAACTGACTGACAGCGGTAAGGCGTTCATGGCGGCAATCTCCCCGGATGGAAAGTATGTGGTGCATGTGGTGGAGGATAGCGGGCAGGAGAGTCTGTGGATGCGCCACATTCCCACCAACAGCGTAACCCAGATCGTGTCCCCGGCGGATACCCAGTACAAGGGTCTTAGTTTTTCGCCGGACGGCAATTACATCTACTACACCCGCGAGGAGAGGGATCGTCCCGGCCTGGGGCTGCTGTATCAGATTCCGGTTCTCGGCGGAATGCCGCGGCTGATTGTCACCGACGTGGACAGCCGAATCAGCTTTTCCCGGGATGGCCGCCGCTTCTCCTTTTGGCGCAACTCTTCAGATTTCAATACCAGCGACGTGCTGATTGTAGACGCCGATGGAAGCCATGAACAAAAGGTGGCCGAGCTGGCTTTCCCGGAAAACTTCGGAGGCAATCCCGCCTGGTCGCCGGACGGGAAAGTAATCGCGATTATGGACTACTTCGGTAAGCGGACCGGAGACTTGGGGGAGTTCGTTGGTCTGGATGTGGCCACGGGACGAAGGACGAAGATTGCCCCCTTCTCGAGCACCGGCCAGGTCTTGGGATCCTCCTGGCTGCCCGATGGTTCGGGCCTGCTGATGGCAGTTTCCGGTCCTAACACCCGTTGGACCCCGCAAATCGGCTTTCTCAGCTATCCCGCGGGCGAGTACCGTAGTGTCACCAATGACTTGAATAGCTACGCGGACGCCATCAGCACCACC
>DATDGY010000285.1:0-13512 GCA_036521855.1 Candidatus Angelobacter sp. | reverse complement strand
CTGCATCGTGGTGGCGCTCAACAAGTGCGACGCGGTGGACGATCCCGAACTGCTGGATCTGGTGGAACTCGAAGTCCGCGAACTGCTGAAGACCTACAAGTTTCCCGGCGATGACGTGCCGGTGGTGCGGCTCTCAGCTCTCGGGGCTTTGAACGGGGAAGAGAAGTGGGAAAAGCAGGTGGACGAACTGATGGCGGCGGTGGACAAGTACGTGCCGCTGCCGGCGCGGGATGTGGATAAGCCGTTCCTGATGCCGATTGAAGACATCTTCTCGATCCAGGGGCGTGGGACCGTGGTCACGGGCCGCATCGAGCGTGGGAAGGTCAAGGTAGGCGAGGAAGTAGAGATCGTCGGCTTCCGCGAGACGCGCAAGACCGTGGTCACAGGCGTAGAAATGTTCAAGAAGCAACTGGACGAAGGCCTGGCCGGAGACAATGCCGGGTTGCTGCTCCGTGGCACGGCCAAGGAAGACGTGGAGCGTGGGATGGTCTTGGCCAAGCCGGGATCGATCACGCCGCACACCAAGTTTAAGGCCGAGGTGTACGTGCTGACCAAGGAAGAGGGCGGCCGGCATACGCCGTTCTTCAAAGGCTACCGGCCGCAGTTCTACTTCCGGACCACGGACGTGACCGGGGTGGCGGAACTGCCGGCAGGGACGGAGATGGTGATGCCGGGCGACAACGTGGCGCTGATCATTGAGTTGATCACGCCGGTAGCCATGGAAAAGGGCCTGAGGTTCGCTATCCGCGAAGGCGGACGGACGGTTGGTGCAGGCACCATTTCAGAAATCATTCAGTAAGGAACGGGAAGAAGGAATCGACAACTGAAGAATTGCCAGAATTGGTAATTGCCAAAGAGTGAAGATTGAGAACCGGTGGAATTGTGGGCATTAGTGAGCGAACAAATCTCCGGCGATGTTTGGCAATCCTGGCAATTCGAAGAAGGGTTCAACGTTATGCGAGAAATTGTCACCTTACAGTGCGGCGAGTGCAAAGAGCGGAACTACTCGACCATGAAGAACAAGAAGACGACTACCGGGCGCCTGGAGTTCAGCAAGTTTTGCAAGCGCTGCCGCAAGCACACGGCGCATAAGGAAGTTAAATAGATTGGGTAATTGGGTAATTTCGTAATCGGGAAATTGTCAGGAGCGAATGAATGAACGGTTTCCAAATTACCCAATTACCAATTTTGACAATTACTCAATCCGCAACAGGGGCGTAAGCTCAATGGCTAAACTGCCGGTCTCCAAAACCGGACTTGGGGGTTCGAATCCCTCCGCCCCTGCCAGACGTGAACGGGTGGGCGTGAGGGCGAACGCGAAGTCGAGAACGTCGAAGGACGTTCAGAACGGGGAGCTGTCGGGAAGCCCTCTAAGAAATGAAAGCAGGAAACAGAATCATGGCAAAAGCAGCAACCATCATGCGCGATGAACAGGGGATCGGCGAAAAGCTGAAGACTTTCCCGGCGCGGACCAAGAGTTTTCTTTCTGATGTCCGCAATGAAATGCGGAAAGTCACGTTCCCAAGCCGGAAGGAAGTCCAGGCCACCACATTGGTCGTGATCATTACGGTCATCATTTTCGGTATTTATTTCTTTGTGATTGACCAGGCGATCGGCAACGGAGTCACGTGGTTATTGAAACACGCAAAGTAAGCCACAGGAAGGTTGACGGAGGTATGGAAGAGCAGAACACAGCGGGAACTGGTGAAACTAGCCAGCCTGTCCCTGCGGAAAACGCCAATCCGAATATGAAGTGGTACATCATCCACACCTATTCAGGATTTGAGCGCAAGGTCAAGGAATCTTTGGAATCGCGCATTGCCGCTTTCGGTTTGCAGGAGAAGATCGGCAAAGTGGTGATTCCCACCGAGCCCGTCACCGAAATCCGCGGCGGGAAGAAGTACACCGTGGAGCGCATGTTCTATCCCGGCTACGTGCTTGTGCAGATGGACTTGACGGGGTTTCGCACCGGCGGTGAAGGCGACCATGTGTGGCATGTGGTGAAGTCCACGCCGCGCGTGACCGGGTTTGTAGGCACGGCCAACGATCCTACTCCGCTCTCCGAGGACGAGGTCAACCAGATCGTCTATCGCGTGAACGTTGGCAAAGACAAGCCCAGGATCAAGGTCAAATTCGAAAGGAACGAAACCGTGCGCATCACGGACGGGCCGTTTGCTAATTTCAACGGCACCGTGGATGAGATCAATGAAGACCGCGAGACCTTGAAAGTCATGGTCACAATATTCGGCCGCGCGACTCCGGTGGAGCTGGAATTCGGCCAGGTCGAAAAAGTTGCTTAGAGAGAGATGGAGCGCAGCCGCCCTCGGCTGCGGCTCTCAACGGATATTACTGGGATCAAGGTAACGACAAGATGGCACCGAAAAAAATACAAGCGCAAGTGAAGCTGCAGATTGAGGCAGGCAAGGCCACGCCGGCGCCTCCGGTTGGTCCGGCGCTGGGCCAGGCGCAGATCAACATCATGGAATTCTGCAAGCAGTTCAACGCCCGCACCTCCAACAAGGAAATGGCGGGGCTGATTATCCCGGTGGTGATCACGGTGTACACGGACCGGTCATTCACCTTCATCACCAAGACGCCGCCGGCATCGGTCCTGCTGAAGCGAGCCGCCGGCATTGCTAAGGGCTCGGGTGCGCCCAACAAGGACAAGGTCGGCAAGGTGACGGAGAAACAGGTGGCCGACATCGCCAAGCAAAAGATGCCGGATTTGAACGCCGCTTCCCTGGACGCGGCCATTAAAAGCGTAAAAGGCACTGCCCGCAGCATGGGCATCGAAGTCACAGCGTAAGACGCTTGCAGTCGTTAATACTACGGCCCGGGGTTCTTCTCCGGTGCGGTGGGAGATGAGGAAACTCGAATGAGTCGCAAAGCAGGAAAAAATATCAGCAAGGCGCGGGCGGCGGTGGAAAAACGTCCCTATCCGCTCGCGGAGGCCGTGCCGCTGCTGCAGAAGGTCAAGTACGCGAAGTTTGATGAAACCGTTGAGGTCACGTTGCGCTTGGGCGTGGATCCCAAGCACGCCGACCAGATGGTGCGCGGTACCGTGGTTCTGCCGCACGGCCTGGGCAAATCCAAGAAGGTCCTGGTGATTGCCGGCGGCGAGAAGGTACGCGATGCGGAAGCCGCAGGCGCCGATATTGTGGGTGGCGAAGAGATGGTGGAAAAGATCCAGAAGGAGAATTGGACGGATTTTGACGCCGTGATCGCTACCCCCGACATGATGAAGTCCGTCGGCAAGCTGGGCAAGGTGCTGGGTCCCAAGGGGCTCATGCCCAATCCCAAGACCGGTACCGTAACCTTTGACATCGCTACTGCGGTGAAGGAGATCAAGGCCGGCAAGGTGGAGTTCCGTACTGATAAAACGGCCCTGGTGCACGTGCCGGTGGGCAAGATTTCGTTTACGCCGGACAAACTGGTGGACAACGCCACCGCGGTAATCTCGAGCGTTGTCCGGGCCAAGCCGGCGGCCGCGAAGGGAAAGTACATCAAGGGCGCCTATATCTCTTCCAGCATGGGGCCGGGGATCTCCGTGGACACGAGCGCTGTAGAGGCTGCGTCCAAAGCGTAAGGAAAAGGATTGAACATGGCGGTTACCAAAGCAAAAAAAGCCGAACAGATTGAGAAGCTGAATTCCGACTTGCAGAAGGCCAGCAGCATGATCGTAGGCACTTTTTCCAAGCTTACGGTGGCCAAGGATTTCGAGCTGCGCAAAACCATCCGCACGGCGGGTGCCCGGTACCAGGTGGTCAAGAATACCCTGGCGACCCGCGCCGGCGCAGGGACCAAGGTTGCGGACGCCCTGAAAGACCTTAAGGGCGTGACGTCGATTGCTTACACCGCAGGCGATCCGGTGGCGCTGGCCAAGGCGCTGAGCAAATACGTCGACGAGAATCCGGAATTCTCCTTCAAAGCGGGCATCCTCGAAGGCCGCCTGATTTCCACCAAGGAGATCAAGGCCCTGGCGACCATGCCCTCCAAGGAAGAGATTTATTCCAAGCTGCTGTTCCTGATCAACGCTCCGGCGCAGCGGCTGGTTACGGTGATGAACGCTGTGGGCCGCGATATCGCGGTGGTGATCAATCAGGGCGTGGAGAAAAAGAAGTTTAGAGATGAGGGTGGCGCCCCGGCAGCGGAGCCAGCAGCTCCAGTGGTCGAAGCCGGCGGCGCCGCTGCGGCGGCTCCTTCGGAGGCCGGCGCGCAAGGTACGAATTAACGAGTTTATTCCCGGGAGGACAGGTGCAAGCCTTCCGGGCATGAAGTTCTCGCCGTCAGCGGCTCACGTGGCGCTTGTCTGGGCGCATTGGAACGCGATGGGTGATGCGGCGAATCAGCACAAACTGACTTTCGAAAAAACGTGGAGATCATACAATGGCAGACTTGCAACAGTTAGAAGAACAGATTGTCGGGCTTAGCCTTCTTGATGCCGCCCAGTTAGTCAAGAAACTGGAAGAGCGTCTCGGCGTGTCCGCTGCTGCGGCAGCCCCGGTCATGGTGGCCGGCGGCGGCGCGGCTGCAGGCGGCGCGGCTGCCGCTGAGGAAAAGACCGAATTTAGCGTGGTGCTGACCGGCGCCGGCGCCAACAAGATCAACGTGATTAAGGCGGTGCGCGAAGTCACCAGCTTGGGCCTGAAGGAAGCCAAGGACCTGGTCGACGGCGCACCCAAGACGGTAAAGGAGAACGTGTCCAAGGAAGAAGCCGAAACCATCAAGAAGAAATTCACCGATGCCGGCGCTACGGTCGAGGTGAAGTAGCGCGGGCAGGATGCGGGCTAAGGGGTGCTCGCCGCTCTCGGCGGCCCCCCGCTTGCAGATTTGAATCCGGAAGAGGACTTCTGTTATCAAATAGATAGGGTGGTTCTCTTCCAAACCGGTATTTTCAAAGGTGCAGGACAGGTTGCGGCGTTCCTACAGGCAAAACGTGCAGTTGGGGGCTTAGGCCTGACCTGCCGATTTGTGTCTTTTTTCAACAGGTCCGTGACGAACGGACCGAGAACGGTCTAACTGAGACGGGCGCGGACAGAACAATTCAGTTATCGAAGGTCGCCTTCGCGGCGCCAGCGGGAACACTCGTCCCGCCGGCGCGCTTTTGTCTTTGTCCTTTTGGCTCGCCGTCAAGGCCGGTTTTGAAGTTGCATAGTTAACAGGTTTTGCTCTGGAAAAGCAAGAGTTTTTCCGGGCAGCCGACCGTAGCGCAGAGGGGCGCGAACGGAACCACCAAAGTTCTTAGGAGTTATTCATGCCGAACAAAAATGGCGCATCCCGTCATCGTTTCGACTTTTCCAAAATTCCGGCAACGTTGCAGATCCCGAACCTGATTGAGGTACAGAAGCGTTCGTATGACCGTTTCCTGCAGATGGACAAACTGCCGAGCGAACGTGACGACAGCGGCTTGCAGGCGGTCTTTCAGTCGGTGTTTCCCATCACCGATTTCCGCAACGTCTCGGAGCTGGCGTTCGTTGATTTCAACATCGGCAACTGGGAGTGCAAGTGCGGACACCTGAAGGGCCTGCACCACCTGCGCACCACCTGCCGCAACTGCGGCAATACCGTGATCACCGACCCGTTCCATCCTGGCGACGTGCTGTGCGGCAAGTGCGGCACCTACAACGCCAATACACCCGACTTCTGCAACAAGTGCGGCGACCCGGTAGGCCTGCAGCTTAAATACGACGTAGCTGAATGCGAAGAGCGCGGCATGACGTATTCCGCGCCGCTCAAGGTCACCATCCGGCTCACCATCTACGACAAGGACCCGGAGACCGGCAACAAGAGCATCCGCGACATCAAGGAGCAGGAAGTGTTTTTCGGCGATATTCCCTTGATGACCCAGAACGGGACGTTCATCATCAATGGGACCGAGCGCGTGATCGTCAGCCAGTTGCATCGCTCTCCCGGCGTATTTTTTGAGACCGCCAACAACCGCACCTATTTCCTGGGCAAGATCATCCCTTATCGCGGCTCGTGGGTGGAGTTCGAATACGACCAGAAGAACGTCCTGTACGTGCGCATCGATCGCAAGCGCAAGTTCCTGGGCACCATCTTTCTGCGCGCGCTGGGGCTGCGTTCCGACGAGGACATCCTGCGCACGTTCTACGCCGTGGATCGCATCAGCCTCCGCGACAAAAAGCTGCGTTGGATGCTGGACAGCGGCATCGAGCGCCCCACCAATCTGTTGGGGCTCAAGCTGGCGCACAGCATCAAGGACAAGAGCGGGCATGAGATCGCCCACTCCGGACGCAAGATTACCCCGGCGATTCTGAAGGAGATCCAGAAGGCCAAGATCACCGAGATCGATATCGATACTACGGACCTGGAAGGCGCCTTCACCGCCGCGGACATCGTGGACACCGCGACCGGCGAAGTCCTGCTGGAAGCCAACAACGAGATCACACCGGAAAAGCTCGCCAAATTCATGGACGCCGCCGTAGAAGAGGTGCATGTCTTCTTCCCCGAGCGCGACGACGTGGGCAACGTCATCAGCGCCACGCTGCGCCGTGATTCGGTCAAAACACCGCAGGAAGCGCTGATCGAAATCTACCGCAAGCTGCGTCCCGGCGATCCGCCGACGCTGGACACCGCCACGGCGCTTTTCCACGGCATGTTTTTCGACGCGCGCAAGTACGACTTCAGCCGCGTCGGCCGTTTGAAGTTCAACATCAAGCTGCACGAGAAGGACAACGCCACCAGCCTGGATAAGCGCACGCTTGATCCGGATGACTTCTACGCCACCATCCGCTACCTGCTGAAGTTGCGTAAGAGCCTGGGCTCGGTGGACGACATCGATCACCTGGGCAACCGCCGCGTGCGCGCGGTGGGCGAGCTGATGGAAAACCAGTTCCGCATCGGCTTGGTGCGCATGGAGCGGGCGATCAAGGAGAAGATGAGCGTGTACCAGGAGATGTCCACGGCCATGCCGCACGACTTGGTAAACGCCAAGCCGGTCATGGCGGCCATCCGCGAGTTCTTTGGATCGTCTCAGCTCTCGCAGTTCATGGACCAGACCAACCCGCTCTCGGAGATCACGCACAAGCGCCGTCTCTCGGCGCTGGGGCCGGGCGGTCTCTCTCGCGAGCGCGCGGGATTCGAAGTGCGCGACGTGCACCCGACCCACTACGGCCGCATTTGCCCGATTGAGACGCCGGAAGGCCCGAACATCGGCCTGATCAGCTCTCTGAGCTGCTACGCCCGCATCAATGACTATGGCTTCATCGAGTCCCCGTATCGCCGCGTGCGTGAAGCGCGGGTGATCGACTTCGTGACCATCGTCAATGCCGGCGACAGCGATTACCGCGTGGGCGACCATATTGAGCTCAAGGACGCGGACAAGGCCAATAACGACCTGAAGGAACGCCGCAAGAAGCTCATTGGACACGAGCCGTTCTCGTTCTATCTCTCGGCATGGGAGGAAGACCGGCACGTGATCGCGCAGGCCAACGTTGACCTCGACGACAAAGGCCGGATTACCGCCGAGCTGGTCAACGCGCGCAAGGCGGGCAACTTCGTCCTGGTTCCGCGCGAGGAAGTGGATTACATCGACGTGAGCCCCAAACAGCTGGTGTCCGTCGCCGCTTCGCTGGTGCCGTTCCTGGAACACGACGACGCCAACCGTGCGCTGATGGGCGCCAACATGCAACGCCAGTCCGTGCCGCTGCTTCGCGCCGCGGCGCCGATCGTGGGCACGGGCATGGAGGGCGTGACCGCGCGCGACTCCGGAGCTGTAGTCCTGGCGCGCCGCAACGGGATTATCGATTCGGTGGATTCCGAGCGCATCATCGTGCGCGTGGAGGGTGAGCACCATCCGACCCAGCTCTCGCGCGAGGTCGGCAGTGACATCTATCAGCTCACCAAGTTCAAGCGCTCCAACCAAAACACCTGCATCAACCAGAAGCCGGTGGTCAAGAAGGGTGACCGCGTGCTCAAAGGACAGGTGATCGCCGACGGGCCTTGCACGGACAAAGGCGAACTGGCCCTGGGTCGCAACGTGCTCGTGGCCTTCATGCCCTGGCGTGGTTACAACTTTGAGGACGCCATTTTGGTCTCCGAGAAGCTGGTGAAAGAGGACTACTACACCTCGGTCCACATCGAAGAATTCGAGATCGAGGCCCGCGACACCAAGCTGGGGCCCGAAGAAATCACGCGGGACATCCCCAACGTGAGCGAATCGGCGCTGCGGGACCTGGATGAGAGCGGCGTGATCCGCATCGGCGCCACAGTCAAGCAGGGCGACATCCTGGTGGGCAAGGTTACGCCGAAGGGCGAAACCCAGCTCACGCCGGAAGAGAAGCTGCTGCGCGCCATCTTCGGCGAAAAGGCCGGCGATGTCCGCGATGCTTCGCTGACTTGCCCTCCCGGCATCGAGGGCACCGTGGTGGACGTGAAGATCTTTTCCCGCAAAGGCCAGGAGAAAGATGAGCGTGCCAAGGCCATTGAGGCTTCGCAGATCGAGCGGCTGGAGAAGAACCTGGCCGACGAAATCCGAATCCTCACGGACGAGCGCCTGAAGCGCCTGGAAGCCATCCTGGGCGCCAAGGAAGTCCAGGCTGATCTGCATGACGAGCGCACCAACAAGCGCTTGCTCACCAAGGGCGCCATCCTCGACCGCGAAACCATCGAGCGCATCTCCACGCGCAATTTGAAGCGCATCAAGTATGCGGACAAAGACCCGCGCGTGAACGAGCAGATTGACGAGATCGAAGAGATGACCTCGCGCCAGATCGACGTTCTGCGCAAGATCACCAACGAGAAGATCGGCAAACTGCAAAAGGGAGACGAACTGCCTCCGGGGGTGATCAAGCTGGTGAAGGTGTACATCGCCATGAAGCGCAAACTGAGCGTAGGCGACAAGATGGCGGGACGCCACGGCAACAAGGGCGTGATTGCCCGCATTCTTCCCGAGGAAGACATGCCTTACCTGACAGATGGCGCGCCGGTGGAGATCGTGCTCAATCCTCTGGGGGTTCCCAGCCGTATGAACGTCGGCCAGATTCTGGAGACGCACCTGGGCTGGGCCGGCTATCAGTTGGGCGAGCGCATTGCGGAGTTCCTGAAGCAGAATTCACGCGAGGAAGTGATTCGCCGCGAGTTGAAGACCATCTTCAAGGACACTCCGTTCGCCGCCAAGATCAGCGAACTGGACGACACCGAACTCGTTAGCGTTGCCAAGAGCCTGAGTACCGGGGTGTATTTCTCCTCGCCGGTGTTTGACGGATCGCGCGAGGCGGAAATCAAGTCCATGCTGCGCGAGGCCGGCCTGCCCGAGTCGGGCAAGACCGACCTCTATGACGGCATGACCGGAGAGAAGTTCGAGCAGCCGGTGACCGTGGGGTACATCTACATGCTCAAACTTTCGCACCTGGTGGATGACAAGATCCACGCCCGCTCCATTGGACCGTATTCGCTCATCACCCAGCAGCCGCTGGGCGGCAAGGCGCAGTTCGGCGGACAGCGCTTTGGTGAGATGGAAGTTTGGGCCTTGGAAGCTTACGGCGCGGCTTACATCCTGCAGGAACTGCTGACCGCGAAGTCGGACGACGTATTTGGCCGCACCAAGATCTATGAGGCCATTGTGAAAGGCGAAGCTGCGATTGAGCCCGGCGTGCCTGAGTCGTTCAACGTGCTGATCCGCGAGCTGCAATCACTTTGCCTGGATGTGGAGCTGATCAAGAGTCTTGGGGCCGAACGCAAGCAGACGGCCACCGTAGCGGCCGACTAAGGCCGCACATCTCAACTCCGGGTTGCATCCCGGCTGGGGTTGAGATCGGAAAATGAATTCTAGTGACCGGGAGCCGCCGCGGTGGCGTAAAGCCGCAGGAGGACACCTTGTACCGTTCAAGTCCATTCGATCTGGGAACCGCGATTACCGATTTCGATTCCATCCGCATCAGCCTGGCTTCGCCGGAAAAAATCCGGAGCTGGTCGCACGGCGAAGTAACCAAACCGGAGACCATCAACTACCGCACCTTCAAACCGGAGCGTGACGGCCTGTTCTGTGCCCGCATTTTCGGGCCGGTTACGGACTGGGAGTGCCTGTGCGGCAAGTACAAGCGCATGAAACACCGCGGCGTGATCTGCGACAAGTGCGGCGTTGAAGTCACGCTCTCGAAAGTTCGCCGCGAGCGCCTTGGACACATCGAGCTGGCTTCGCCCTGCTCGCACGTGTGGTTCTTCAAGGGACTGCCCTCGCGCATCGGGCACTTGCTGGACATCTCTCTGCGCGACCTCGAGTCCGTGCTTTATTTCGAGTCCTACGTGGTCATCGAGCCCGGCGAGGCGGTGGTGAAAGAGCGCGAGGTCATCAAGGAAGAAAACCGCTTCCGCGAACTCGACCAGCAGTTTCGCGCCACCGGCTTCAAGGCCATGATGGGCGCTGAAGCCATCAAAGAGCTGCTCAAGCGCGTGGACGTGGAAGAGCTCTCCGTCGAACTGCGCGAGAAGATGAAGAACGAGACTTCTCTGCAGAAGCGGCTCAAGTATGCCAAGCGCTTGAAGGTCGTGGAGGCCTTCCGCAAGAGCGGTAACAAGCCGAATTGGATGATCCTGGACGTGATTCCGGTGATCCCGCCGGAGCTGCGTCCGCTGGTGCCGCTGGATGGCGGCCGCTTCGCAACCTCCGACCTTAACGACCTCTACCGGCGCGTGATCAACCGCAACAACCGCCTCAAGAAGCTGATGGACCTGCACGCCCCTGAGGTGATTGTGCGCAACGAAAAGCGCATGCTGCAGGAATCCGTGGACGCGCTGTTTGACAACGGCCGCCGCGGCCGCGTGCTGCGCGGCGCGAACAACCGCCCGCTCAAATCGCTTTCCGATACCCTCAAGGGCAAGCAAGGCCGCTTCCGTCAGAACCTTCTGGGCAAGCGCGTAGATTACTCCGGCCGTTCCGTGATCGTGGTGGGTCCGGAGCTCAAGCTGCACCAGTGCGGCCTGCCCAAGAAGATGGCGCTGGAGTTGTTCAAGCCGTTCATCTATCACCGTCTGGAGCAGACCGGCCACTGCACCACCATCAAGCAAGCCAAGGAGATGGTGGAGCAGCAGGAATCGATCGTATGGGACATCCTGGAAGAGGTCATCAAGGACCATCCCGTGCTCTTGAACCGCGCTCCCACGCTGCACCGCCTGGGCATCCAGGCTTTTGAGCCGGTGCTGGTGGAAGGCAAGGCCATCAAGATCCATCCCCTGGTCTGCACCGCGTTTAACGCCGACTTTGACGGCGACCAGATGGCGGTCCACATCCCGCTCTCTCCGGAAGCCCAGGTTGAAGCCAGCGTGCTGATGCTGTCTTCGCACAACATTCTCTCGCCGGCGTCAGGCCAGCCCATCACCGTGCCCACGCAGGACATGGTGCTCGGTCTCTATTACCTGACCAAGAGCAAGCCCGGCGCCAAGGGCGAGGGCCGTGCCTTCGCCAACAGCGAGGAAGTGCTGCTGGCCCTGGAAGCGGGCGAAGTGGAGACGCTCTCCCCCATCCGCCTGCGCTTCACCGGCCAGGTCATCGACCTGACTCAGGCCTATGACGATCAGGACATCGTGCACACCGAGCCGGTGCAGTTTGAGCGGCAGTTCATCAATACCACCGTCGGCCGCACCATCCTGAACGGGCATCTGCCCAAGGGCATGCCCTATATCAATGGCCTGCTCAAGAAAAAGGGCATTGGCCAGCTGGTGAACTACACCTACCTCGAATTCGGGCTGGAGACTACGGTCCGCATGCTGGACGAGGTGAAAGAACTCGGCTTCCGCTTTGCCACACGGGCCGGCCTCTCCATCGGCATCGACGACATGGTCATCCCCGAGGACAAGAAAGGACTGGTGCGCGAAGCTGAGAAACAGCAGAGCAACGTTCAGCAGCAATACCTGGACGGCGCCATCACCAACGGCGAGCGCTACAACAAGGTGATCGAAATCTGGTCGAACGTGACGGAAAAAGTCGCCGACGAAATGTTCAACAACATGCAGGAGCTGGACAAGGCAGGACAGTTGAACCCGATTTTCGTCATGGCCGATTCCGGCGCCCGGGGATCGAAACAGCAGATTCGCCAGCTCTCCGGAATGCGCGGCTTGATGGCGAAGCCTTCCGGCGAGATCATCGAAACGCCCATCACGGCCAACTTCCGCGAGGGGCTTACCGTGTTGGAATACTTCATCTCCACGCACGGCGCCCGCAAGGGATTGGCGGATACGGCGCTCAAGACCGCCGACTCCGGCTACCTGACCCGCCGCCTGGTGGACGTGGCCCAAGACGTGATCATCAGCGAGCAGGATTGCGGGACCGTGGACGGCATCTACGTTGGCTCCATCGTGGAAGCCGGCGATATCATCGAGCCGTTGCGCGATCGCATCGTCGGCCGCGTCTCGCTTGAGAAGATCAAGGACTACGAAGGCAACGTAATTGTCGACGTGAACGGCGAGATTACCGAAGAGCTGGCCAACGCGATTCAGGCCGCCGGCATTGAACGGGTGAAGATCCGTTCCGTGCTGACCTGCGAATCCAAGCGCGGCGTCTGCATCGCCTGCTACGGTCGCAATTTGGCCTCCGGCCGCACGGTCGAACTGGGTGAAGCCACCGGCGTGATCGCAGCCCAGTCCATCGGCGAGCCGGGAACGCAGCTCACTATGCGTACCTTCCACATCGGCGGCACGGCTTCCCGTGTCTCCGAGCAATCGCGCCTGGAAGCCCGCAGCAACGGCATGACTCGCTTCATCAACCTCCAGACGGTCAAGTCCAAGACCGGCGATCTGGTGGTGATGAACCGCGCAGGTTCCATTGCCGTGGTGGACGAAAAGGACCGCGAAAAGGAACGCTACGCCGTGGTCTATGGCGCCAAGCTCAAGGTACAGGACCGCCAGATGGTCAACCTGGGCCAGGTGCTGGTGGAGTGGGATCCTTATACCTTCGCCATTCTGACCGAGATCGGCGGAGCCATCCAGTTCAAGGACCTGCAGGAAGGCGTCACGCTGCATGAAGAAGTGGACGAAGTGACGGGATTGTCGCGTCACGTGGTGGGCGAGTCGCCGGACGAGAAGCGCCAGCCCGCGATCGTGATCAAGGGCAAGACCCAGCGGCGTTACCTTATGCCGTCGCGCGCCCACCTGATGGTCCAGGACGGAGACGAGGTTCATCCCGGCGACGTGCTGGCCAAGATCCCGCGCGAAACCACCAAGACCAAGGACATCACCGGCGGTCTGCCCCGCGTGGTGGAACTCTTCGAGGCCCGCAAGCCCCGCGAGACCGCCATCATCAGCGAGATCGATGGTGCGGTGAAGTTTGGCGAGGTCATCAAAGGCCAGCGCAAGATCTACGTGGTGGCCGACAACGGCGCGGAGAAGGAATACTCGGTGCCCAAGGGCGTTCATATCAACGTCCAGGAAGGCGACCGCGTACGCGCCGGCGAACCGCTCATGGACGGTCCGCTCAACCCCCACGACATTCTGGCCGTGCTGGGCGAAAAAGAACTCCAGGGCTACCTGGTGAATGAAATCCAGGAAGTCTATCGC
>DATDGY010000284.1:0-20684 GCA_036521855.1 Candidatus Angelobacter sp. | reverse complement strand
CTAATTGCGGCGATGGTGGGAGTGCAAACGTCGTCCGCGCAGGTGGTGCAAGTCTTAGGGCGCGGGGAGGCCATCGGCAACACGCCAACTCCCTCTGATATGTACTGCGGCGGCTACATCACCACGGACCACGTTTCCACCAGGCACTACGTTGCCGCGGGCTGGGACAGTCCGGACCAAACACATTACGGCGGGCTGCGCGATTATTTCTACATCCATGGCCGTGACCTCAAGGTTGGCGACCGATACGAGATTGTGCGTCTCGTAAAGGACCCTGACAACTACGAGTTTTACCCCGGTGAAAGCGGCGCGATCCGCAACGCCGGCGAACCCTACTTCGAACTGGGATACGCCAAAGTGATCGACGTGCAGAAGGAAAGCGGAGTAGCCGTCCCGGTGCTGTCCTGCGCCGAGTTCGTGACTGGCGACCTGGCCATTCCCTTCGTGGAGCGCACGGCGCCCGTGTTTCGCGTGGTCACACCGGACCGCTTCTCGCCGCCCAACGGAAAACCGCAGGGCCGCATCATCATGGCGCGCGAATTCGATTCGTTTCTGGGCGTCAAGTACATCGCCTACATCAACCTGGGCGAGGACAAGGGCATCAAGGTCGGCGACTACCTGCGTGCCACCCGCACTTACAATTACATCTACCATGACCATGATATGGCCATGTCCCGCTACGCCAGCGCCAACACAGATACGCAGAAAGCGCCGCAGAAGCTGCCTTTGAGCGATCTCTCCACGCTGCCGCGAATGACCCTCGGTAGCATGATCGTGCTGCAGGTGCATAAGAAGAGCTCCACCGTCATGATCACCTCCGCGCTGCAAGACATCCACGTGGGGGACGGAGTCGAGCTGATGGACGTGAGTAACGCCCCGGAATTACAGCCGCTGGCGCCGGCTTCGGCCGCCGCCAACGCCGGCAATCCGGCGGGAACCACCACGCCGTTGAACAACATGGAGTCTGATACCGTCGGCGGCAACCCGCCGCAGATCTCCTGCACGGCTTCGCCCGCCAGCGTGCGTGTGGGTGAGAGCTCCGTCATTACCTGCCAGGCGTCCAGCCGCGACAACCGGCCCATCAGCATCACCTTCGTTACCAACGGCGGCAAGCTTGCTTCGAGCCACAACCAAGCCACGCTCGATACCACCGACGCCGGCCCCGGCCCGATCGCTGTCCGCGCCACCGCGTTTGACGACCGCCAGCTCTCCGCCGCCGCCACCACCACCGTGAACGTGGAAGCCCCACCTACGCCCACATCGCCCAATCCGCAAAGGATGACCCAGCTCGAGTTCAAGCCCAACAGCGCGTACGTGGACAACCGCTCCAAGGCCATCCTGGATGACGTGGCCCTGAAACTTCAGCAGGACCCGGCCAGCACCGCCGTGCTGTACGGCGCGGCTGATCCCAGCGAAGCGGCGCGACTCGGCCCGCAACGCGCGGACAATGCCAAGACTTACTTGACCAAGTCCAAAGGCATTGACCCGCAACGCTTGCAAACCAAGCAAGGCACCACGCCCGGCCGGACCGTAGATGTTTGGACCGTGCCCGCAGGAGCTACAGCGCCACAGTAATCCTCTTTGCTAATGTTGAACCCTGACAAACGCCGATCACGCATCGGCGTTTGCTTTTTGACGGGTGGACCACCCAGCCGTTATACGCGGAGCCGGCGGCTTTACCCGGTCCGGCTCTCACGGCTCAGGGCTTGGCCCCGGGCAACAATACAAACTGACTACTCACATTGCCGGAAGAACTGATGGTATGCACGGCGAAGCCCAATTGTCCGCCCTGGGGAAGCCAACTGGTGGACGCACCCTCATGCCAGGTGATCCCTCCGCTCGAAAACACCATGAAGTGGTGCCAGTGGCCGACCAGCATGTGTTTCACGCCGATCTTCTCGAGGGCCGCCATCTCGCGTGAGCGGAAAGGCTCGCTGATGATCCAGTACGGACGGGAATCATTAGGGAAGCTGCCGTTGCGAAACACCGGGATGTGCTGGATGCCGATGACCACCGCGCCCTTCGGAATCGAAGCCGCTTGACCCGATAACCAGGCCATCATCTTGTTGGATTCCGCCTGCGTGTCCGCGGGCAGCGGCGGCGGCGTGGTGGCGTTATAGTTGTCGAAGTTTCCCAGAAGCTGGGAATCGATGACCAGGAAGGTAATTCCCCTGACGTCGAACCGGAAATAGTCAGCGCCGAACACACTCCGATACTGGTTCACGTTGTGGGTATGCACATCGTGGTTGCCGGGTGCGTAAAACAGCGGGACCTTGATTCCACTCAGGATGCTGCGGGCGAGATTCCAGTCGGCTACGTTCTCGCCGATGTCGCCGGTCACCACGACCGCGTCCGGATGCATGGCGTTGATCATCTGTACGGCTTGGCGCAGGTTCGGGGTGGCTTGCGGCGCCGTCGACAAGCCGATGTGGGTATCGCTGAGCTGGACGATGGTCACTTGTCCCTGGCTGGCTTGGGGCAAGGCCATCAGCACGACGGTCCAGACCGCGAGGAAGAACAACGCTGTCGTCAGCAGCGCACTCGCCCTGTGACAAATGTGCTTTAACATATACTAATGAGTTGTTGCTGAGTGTATGAGACATACTCATGCGCCGGGGGTTGTCAACATTCGTGCTCGCGTGCGAGCTGCCGGCTTGGAACTTCTCCCCGGCGCGCGCATCAAACCACTATGCCAAATATTTCAAATCATGAAACTGCGATTCTTGGCGGAGGCTGTTTCTGGTGCCTCGAAGCCGTGTTTGACCGCCTGCAGGGCGTGAAATCGGTGGAGTCCGGATACATGGGCGGCCATATCGAGAATCCTACCTACCGCCAGGTCTGTGGCGGCGATACCGGCCACGTTGAAGTAGTGCGCGTCACTTTTGATCCACAGGAAATATCGTACTCCGAGTTGCTGGACGTGTTCTTCGAAATCCACGATCCCACCACGCTGAACCGCCAGGGGAATGACATGGGTACGCAATATCGCTCGGTGATCTTCTACGAATCAGCGGAACAACGCCGGCAAGCAGAAAAGGCCATCGCGGCGCTGAACGCGGCGCGCGTCTGGCCCAATCCGATCGTGACCGCCTTGGAGCCGGCGGGAAAATTCCATGTTGCCGAGGACTATCACCAGGAGTACTACACCAACAATTCTTCCCAGCCCTATTGCCAGATTGTGATCTCACCCAAGGTCAAGAAATTGCAAAAGAAGTTTTCCGAGAAGCTAAAGGCCTGATCGCAGGCGGCGCGAATGGCTCTTCAGCAGCCGTTCAGACCTGTGCCGGATTTGTGCGCTATCCTTGAGGGAATGCGTTCATTTGTTCCCGCCGCCGACCAGCAGCTCGTCCAGATCGTGGACGTGGCGCTGGCGGAAGCCGCACAGAAAAGCGGCCCCTGGCTGGCGTGCCGTCCCGGATGCGCCCAATGCTGCTTTGGTCCTTTCCCGATCAGCCAGCTCGATGCTGCGCGCCTGCGCCAGGGTTTGTCGCAGCTAGAGGCCGGCGATCCCGCGCGCGCCGCCCGCGTCCGCGATCGCGCCGGCGAATCGGTGGCGCGTCTCTCTGCCGGATTCCCCGGCAATCCCGCCACGGGCATTCTGGCCGAAGATGAAGACGCACAAGCCCGCTTCGCCGACTTCGCCGACGATGAGCCTTGCCCCGCGCTCGATCCCGCGACCGGCATGTGCGATCTCTACAACGCCCGTCCTATGACCTGCCGCACCTTCGGTCCGCCGGTACGCTCCGGCCGGGAAGGCGCGCTGGGTGTGTGCGAACTCTGCTACCACGGCGCCAGCGACGAGGAGATCGCGGCCTGCGAAATGAAACCTGATCCGGACAACCTGGAACAACCCTTGATTGAAGAGGTCGAATCAGCCACCGGCATGCGCGGCGATACCATTGTGGCTTTCTGTTTGCATTCATCGGGTTGACGCGCAGGCAAGGGCACAAGCTCGGGCCGTTCCTGAGGCACGACCCGCGCGTCTTGTCATTTTTGCTTCTTCGCGGAAGCTTTATCCGAAACCACAACCAGGTTGTTGGTTACGGAGAACACGCCGGGAACTCCGTTGGCCCGAATGTTCACCAGGTTCCAGTCTCCCTTGCTGTCCACAACGCCTTCGAGCGTCACATGGCCGCGGTCCACGATAATCCGGATGGGCTTGATCGGCGGCAGTGCATACCTCTGCAACGGCGTGTAACCGTAGATGGAGCGGAACATCCGCCGGCGTATATCATCGTCGAAAAAAGAAGCCGGCAGCACTTCGATCCGGTTGTCGACTCGTTCCACCCCTTCAATTCCTTTCAAAGCGTGTCCCGCATCATCTTTGAGCGAAGGCCGCGTGACCTTACCCAGGAGAATAACGTTGTATCCATCAACCTTGAACCCAATGGCATCGAACACGCCATAGTAGGGGAGCATCAGGATCCTGTGCATGACTTCCCGCTGAACGCGCTGGGTAAACTGAGGTGGTGGGTAAGCGGTTCTTTGTGCCCTTGCCGGCATCGCCAACCCGAGGAAGAAAACCAGGGCCGCCGAGATGAGCTTCATCGCACTTTACTCCTATCGGCCAGCAGGTTCCGTGTCTTTATTTTAAGCTTTTTTTTGCGGCAACCAAGGCAGCTATGCCCCGGCGGAAACTTCCATATCGGAGATCGTCCCCACCGGTATGTAGTAACGTTGCGTCCGCGGCAGCTTGCCCAGACATCCTAGCGCGAAGAAAGTTCCGGCAACGATCAGAAAAGTCGCCAGCCGCAGATGGCCCAGGCTGGTTGTCGAGAGGTCAAAGAAACGGCCCAGCCGCCACATGGCCCAACTGGCGAGCTGGGTGGGCACCACCATCCACACCGCCACGTAGAACCAGCCTTTCTCGGCGCCCTCGCCGCGCGTGGAGCGGCGGGCGCGCGGTGTGAGGTCGAGAACGGTGGCCAAAACTATGGCGGCCGCCAGCACGTAGTAAAGCCTGGTGTACAAAGCGTTGATGACCCACCGTCCGGTAAAGAAATTTGCAACCAGTCCGACGAGGTTGATGGTAAACGGCGCCAGCAGGGCGATCCAGGCGGTGGTGTAGCACACCACGCGATACCACAAGTTCGGCTTCTCCTCCCCGTAGTGGGTGATGTAAGGTTGAAGCTCGGCCCCGGGCAGGCGCCCGACGAACCCGCGCCAGGCGCAGACGGCGCTTACAATCGCCAGCCAGATCCAGTGCCGGCGGTCCGGACCGTGCGCGTAGAGATCAGCGGTGAGGTGGCCGGGCAGAATCCAGAACGCCCAGATCCAGATAGGAACGTGCAGCACGCGATAGTAGTTCTTGTTGCGGTCACGCTCGACGACCTTCTTCATGAATCAATGACTCCGTGTTGCATTGTAAATGGACGGCCTCCGCCATTTGCCGCACCGCCGACACAACCAGCTCGGGCTGGTCCAGATGGATCCAATGCGCGCTCCCGGCGGCCAACACGTGCCGTCCCTGGGCGGAACGGGCGGCGATGGCGGCATGCTCTTGCAGGCGAACCTCCGGTTGGTGCGCGCCAGAGAGCACCGTGACCGGAACATGAGCCGGGATGGAATACCTTTGGATTTCGGCCGCGCATCGCGGTACAGCCTGGATGTAGGCGGCCATAGTCCAGAAAAATTTTGAAGTGCTCCAGCGTGCCCGGATGAGGCGCACTATGTCCGGCGGGAGCTTGGCCAACTCGCGCAAAATGCGCTCCACGGTTTCGGTCGCTTTCCCGCCGAACATTCTCAGCACACCGCGCGGCGCTTCCCGGCTGCCCCGCTGCAGCAGCCACAGGCAGGCGCGCAACACGCCAACTGAAGCCAGCACTCCTCCGGCTCGCGAAAACCACACGCCGCGGCGGAGAATCCAGCGCTGGGCGCGCGTGGGATGAATCCATTCTTCGGGCGTAAGCGGGTCCACCAGCACCACGCCCGCGATCTCGCCGGCGTGACGCTGCGCATATGTGGTGACGATGAAGCTGCCGAAGGAATGCGCCACCAAAATGTAGGGCGACGGCACTTCGAGTTTGGCCAGCAGGGCGTGAAGCTCGTCGGCCATTTTGACCAGCGAGCAGGCGGAGCCTTCTGAGTGGCTCCAGCCGAGACCGGCGCGGTCGTAGCTGTAAGTTGTGGTGAACGCCGCAAGCTGAGGTTGAGTCAGGCTCCAGTTCAAGGAAGAAGTGGCAATCCCCGCCTCCAGCACCACCGCCGGCTGGCCTTGGCCGCTCTGCTGAACGTGCATCCGCGCGCCGGAAATGTCTACCAGACTTCCCGGCGCGGGAAACTTGCGCGCATCCCGTCGGGCGCAGACGAGCTGGGCCAGCGCCATGACCAGGAGGCCCGCCAAGCCCAGAACCAAAGTTAACGCCAAAGTAAACAAAGGCCCCGGCTCCCTTCCAGGTCTATCTTAGCTGCCGCCCAGCTGGAAGGAAACCAGAACGTTGGCGCGTCCGCGGGGCCTGAATGACCATCGACCTTATTTGATGGTCGCCGCGCCCACCGTGGCACATTGACCATCATGGTCACTGGAGTCTCCGGAAAGCCCGATGGCGCCAACAATCTTGCCGTCGGCGACGAGCGGAATGCCCCCTTCAAGCGGCACGGCGCCGGACAGCCCTAGGATGCGCATGCCCAGTCCACCCGCCGCCAAGGCATCCTGAAAGGCTTTGGTCGGACGTTTGAAGAGCGCTGCGGAACGCGCTTTCTCAATGGCCACGTTGGCGCTTCCCAGTTGGGTGTTCTCCATCTTCTCGTAATAGATCAGCGTGCCATTGGGATCGACCACGGCCACGGCCATGGTCCAGTGATTCTTGACTGCCTCCGCCAACGCCGCCGCCGCGGCTTTCTTGGCGTTATCTACGCTGATCGGCGGACCGTACGGGTTAGACATCTGCGCCCCCAATCCCAGGAAACCAAAAATCAACATCAATGCGATCAGAGTTTTGACCCTGTGGGTTGACATGGTAACTTCCTCCTCTATTCATTGCGTACGGCTCGAAGTTGTGGGATAGCTGCATTTTGTGAACCTCGAAAATCGTCGACCGTCGGAACTTCTGCGCCCGGGCGCGTTGCGGAGTGGACAGCGGCAATCCGAGATTGAAGAATGCGAGCGCCGGACAGAAACGGCGGAAACGGGAGTCTAAGACTTGGCTCCAAAAAAAACAAGACCCTCATGCGCGTCGCGCTGAGGGTCTTTTAGAAATCGTTGAGCTGCGGCCTATTTGCAGGTATCGCCGAGGGACTTTGCCTTTTTGACGCCGAAGGTCGCTTGCGGTCCAGCGGCGGAGATTTTCTCGCCCCCTCCCGAACTGCCGGCGTTGCCCCACAGACGAACCTGGTGACCGACGTTGTCCTTAAGCATGGACGTGTCACCGGTGAGTTCGTAGGTCTTGCCCGTCGCATCCGTCAGCTTGAACGTGTCGGCGGCGCCGGAAAGGCAGCCCTCGATGGTCTGGCCCGACTGATCCGCGGTCTGCGACTTGTCAGGCTGCTGCGCCGCCGGTGCGGTAGGATCCTGGCCTGCAGGTCGCGGGTTGTTCTGTGCCACGACCCATGACGAGCACAGCAGCAAAATTGTGGTGATAAGGGAAAACTTTCTCATTGGCTCCTCCTGATACTTGATTCAACCCTGGTTTAACAAAACCCCGAGGCTTGCTCCCCTCGGGGTCTCCACAAAATGGATTGGCAACGGCTTACTTGTTGGGGCAGGTGGCCGAAACCATCTTCACCTTCTTCACGGTGATCGTCGGCGTGCCTCCAGCGGCCGAAGCGGCGTCAGCCATCGTGCCGCTCACTTTGACATCGTGGCCTACGTGATCGCTCAGCCCGGCCGTATCACCTGCAAGTTGATAGGTCTTGCCCGAGCTGTCGGTCAAGGTGTAGCTGCCGGCGGAGCCGGCGATACAACCCTCAATGTTGCCAGTAGCTGCGTGTGCCGCGTCTTTGCCCGCCTGCGTGGCTGCTTGCTGCGCGTCCTGTGCCGCAGACTGAGCCGAGGACGGCGCGCTGCTGGGATACTGGCTGGTGGGTGGTGTGCTGTTCTGCGCCAACATCCAGGCCGACGCAAGCAGCAGAATTCCTGTGACTAAAGACAACTTCCTCATTACTTTCCTCCTTTGCTTCGGCCTCTGGCCGGCAAGTAATTTGGAAGTGGCGCTACCAAGTTAGATACCGACTTGACGCGGGGGTTTGCCGGGGTCAAGGAAATAACCAGTAAATAACTAACGACTAAGGCAATAGAAGAGAGATGCCCGAGGTGATCTACCTGGGAGATCCCGGGCCGGGCTGAGTTCCCGGATGTTGCCCCGGCCAGCCCGGTTGTTTTGGGTGCTCTCTATGTTTACTAAGGTGCAAACTAAGGCTTTGCTTGCTGGAGCTGCTGCAACTCCGCCAAGACCTCCGCGCTGTGCCGGGAAGGGCTGACTGACGGATACTCTTTCACGATCACGCCCTGCGGATCAATCAGGAACGTGTGCCGGGCAGAGAGCTTGGCAACCGCCAGGTTGAGAACGGAGCCGTAAGCCGCGGTGACTTCGTGGTTCGTGTCCGCCAGCAGCTTGAAGCTCAGCCCTTCCTTGGCGCAGAACTGCTTATGCGAATCAGCCGATTGCACGCTCACTCCCAGGATGACCGCGTTTTTCTGCTCGTACTGCGCCAGGTCGCGCTGAAAGTTGTGGGCTTCCAGGGTGCAACCGCTGGTGAAGTCCTTTGGGTAAAAGTACAGGACCACCCATTTTCCGCGATAGTCGTGCAGGCTGACCGGCGTGCCCTCCTGGGAATTCAGAGTAAAATCCGGTGCTGCGCTTCCCACAACCGGGGCGGGCGGTCCGGGCTTAAAGGCAAATGCGCCGGCGGCAATGATTAACACCAGCACTATGATCAGCCACATAAATTTCTTCGACTTCATCTTTCAGGTCTCCTTTCAAACGCAACAGTCTACATGGAGCAGCCGTTGGCGACTACAGGACGCGCTCCCGAAATCCCAGACGTGAACGCAACCTTAATTCTATACATTCAGACTCTCCAGCCTGCAGGTTCCTTTTAACCCTGGGCTTCCTGAGCGACCCCGAAGGAGCTAGGCGACTGAGGGGGAGTCGAAGGATCCCGGCGGTGTGTCCTCTCTCATGTTGCTTTAGGTAATTCTTCCCAAGCTGCTACGTGAGAATGCCTTGACGCCGCATTCAAACTCGAAACATTCTCGGGGTCCTTCGACTCCGCGCCCATCACTCGAATGCGGGATGGGGTCTTCAGGCGCTGCGCTCAGGAAACCCAGGGACGGGGACTGGAAGCTCATGACATCCCACAGCTTTCTAACTTGTTCATTCCCGCTCCAACGCGCAGCACGCGGAGTCGGGTGCTCAGGAAATCCAGGGCCAAAAGACAGCGCCTCCTTACAACACGCTGCTCCACAAAATGCCTTGCGCCCTTCCTGGCCTACGGTGACAACGAAAATGGATTTAGTGCGCGCCGGCGGCGCAGCCCGCTCCCTCCGAAGGCAACGAGCGCACCCACTCCCGCACCAGGGCCACGCCTTCCTCATGCACCACGCTGCGTCCGATTTGCGGCATCATCTCTTTGGGCCGCGTGGATTCCATGCGCGCCACCAGGATCGACTCCTCGGGCTTCCCCGGCACCAGGTCATAGATCAGCGTTCCTACGCGACCGGCGGAGTTTGGACTGCGGCACACGCCCAGCGCCGCCGGCCCTTGCGTGGTGAGCCGCAAATCGAACCCCGTATAACCGGCGGTAGCTCCCGGCTGATGGCAGTGGGCGCAGTTGTTGTCAAGATAGGCGCGGGCGCGATCCTCGAGCGTTCCGCTCTGCGGCGCGTCCCATTGAGCGGCCCGAGGCGCCAGTTGCGGCGACTGCGGCGCGCCTTGCAGGTACCCCGCCTGAGTCCAGCGCGCGAGCTGGTTCGCGACGCAGTCAGCATACGCGTAGTCCTTGTTCAAGTTGCGCGCCTTGGGTCCAATGGGCAACATTACGCGGGAGTTCTCGTGGCACTGCTTGCATTCGTTGGCGTTGGGGATGTAGTAGGTGAATGCGTGCTGGCCTCCCGCAGCATCTGTGTAGCGGACAGCGACTGGGTCGGGCACAAGGTCAAGCGTAGCTTCGGTCTGCTTGTGATTCCAGACGTAGGCCAGCCCCACCCATCCGTCTTTACCATGAACCAGCAGCCGGGTTTCTATCAGCCTCTCTTTCCCGCCGCCTGCGGGAAAACCAAAGCTCTTGACCAGGATGGTCCCGACCGGAAAATCGAAGACCTGGTCGGGACGATATTGGGCGGTTGTGCCTGGCGGCATCCAGACAAAGCGATGCTTGGCCGCATAGTCGGAAAACAACGGCGTGTTGAGATCGTAAGGCAGGACGCGCTGGTTGGGTTCGAGGGCGTCTCCCCGGCCCGAAAACAAATGCCAGTCAGAAAGCTTCTGCGGAAAGGGTTCGGCGACGAACGACTGCACCGGAGATTGCGCCGGCCTGACGCAGCCGAAGAACGCCGCCAGCGCGACAAGCATGGCGCAACGGCGAAGCCATCCGGTGAACGAGCGGCCCTTTAGGGCCGCGTTGAGCGTCTCTACCATATGAGTTGGGCTTCAGTCCCGGCAGTCACTCAGTGGCTAAAGCCAGGGAATATCTTTACACCTTTACGCGGCCCTAAAGGGCCGCTCTTCCACCAAAACCTACTGTCCGCCCGTCTGTGCTGCTGATCCGGCCGGAAGCTGCGGGATGACCACTGCTTCCAACTTCGGCAGCGAGCACTGATAGGTCTTCAAGTCGCTCACCGGATGCTTGAACCCATTACCGCCGTCAAAGTTCAAGAACGTAAACGTCCCGTTGTTGGCGATGCAGATCTGCGCGGGATTGGCGCCCTTCTTCGCGGCGCGAATCTGGGGATCGATCACGCCGTCATACAGCACGTCGGGCAGCGGGCCGCCCAGGGCCGCGCTCAAGGCCTTCACGTCATCCAGGCGGACATCGGGCGATTTGCCGCCGCCCGTGATCTCGTTGTCATGCAGGTAGACCTGCTCGGTGAACGGACGATAGCGCGCGTCCTTTACCTCGCCCAGGCTGGGGTTGTACTCGATCACGTAGATATTGGTGGTGTTGTTGTCGTGTATCTTGTTGTTGAAGACTTCCACGTTGTTGATGGCCATCACGTACATGCCGGTCCCGGCAGGCAGGTGATAGATGGCCCCCAGGCTCTGGGGCGCGAAGTTCGCGGTATTGTTGTCGTAGATCTGGTTGTGAAACACGCGGACAAACTTTCCGCCCTGCTTGGGCAGGTTGGGCAGGTTGAACACGCCCAGCCCGCCGGTGTTGTGCGTGGCGATATTGTCATAAACGTCAACATGCTGCGAGTTCTCGACCTCGTAGCCGTCCACGTTGTATTCCGCGCGGTTGCGGCGCATCACCACGTTGTCGGATTGGCCGATATAGATGCCGGCATCCGACGCGCCCTTGGCCACCGACTCCTCCACCAGCACGTTCTTGCATTCGGCGGGATAAATGGCGTAAGGGCCGTTCAAGGGATTGGGCCCGCGGGTCCACTCCACGCGAACCCGCCGCACGGTGATGTTGTTGCCGCCCTGGATGGTCAGGCCGTCGCCGGCCGTGTCCTCAATGGCCACGTCCTCGATGACGAAGTCGTTGGCCTTCACCAGCAGTCCTGATCCACCCTCTTTTTGTCCGGCAAACGACAGGATGCTCTTGTCCATGCCCTTGCCGCGGATGGTGACCTTGTCGGCCGTGAGGGAGAGCGTGCGGTCGAGGTGGAACTTGCCTTCCGGGACCTCGATCACGTCGCCGGCCTTGGCTTTGATCAGTTGCTCCTGCAGCTGCTTTTGAAAGTTTTCGGGCGATTGCTGGCTGCATCCCGCCAGTAGCGCCACAGAGCCACACAGCGCAATCCAACCAGCCAAGAATGTTCTTGTCTTCCGCGTCTTCATCATGAGCTCCCGCCTTTGAGCAGGAGCATTTTACCCCGGAAGTGTTGGGCCGCGTAACGACGTTGCATTCTGTGGAGCGTCGCGGCCTTGGCGGATTACTTCTTTGCCGGTTTTGCCGTTGGAGACTTGGCGTCGTTCGCTTCGTTCAGCTTATCGATCATCTCCCGCACGAGTTGAGCATGCTGCCCGAAGGGCGCAAATTCCAAGTACTTGTTGAGAGATGCGCGGGCTTCCTCAGGAGGCGCATATTTGCCTCCTGCCAGCTTGCCTATGCCGAACAGAGCGGCAGCTTTGATGTAGTAAGCTTCCGACATGGTGGGATCGGAAGCGATAGCCTGATCGCACGCGGTCACGGTTTCGTCCAGGCGCTTTTCGTTGTAATAGGTGGCGCACAAATTGAAGTAGGGCAGCGCCGCATAGGCTGAGTTCTTTGCGGACTCTGCGAACGCAGGGATGGCCAGGTCATACTTGCTTTGTTGCGCGTAGATATTTCCTTCAGCGTTGAGCATCTGGCCCAGACCGTTCTTGACGAGCGCGGAATCGGGCTTTGCCGCCAGCTCTTTCCGGGCTACTTCCGCGCCTTTTTCGTAAGTCTCGATGGCGTCGTCAGACTTGCCGGAAGCACTCTGGTCGCCGGCCAGGACCTGGTAGAACTCCCATTGATTCGGGTCAGCGGCGATGGCCTTGCTGCAGAGATCAATGGCCACTTCCCGCGTTCCCCGGTTGCTCTGTGCGTTGCAGGCCTGAAAGTAGGCCATGGCCGGCTGGGGCGCCAGTTCGGCCGCCTGTTTGTAGAGTTCCATGGCATCATCCAGCTTGTCCAGGCGGTGCAGGGCGTCGCCTTCAGAAATCATCATGCTGCTGATGTCAGTCTTGAGCTTCGCGGAATCAGACGCATTCTCGAGTCCTTTCCGGGCAAGCTCTATGCCTTTTTGAAAGTTCTGGGCGGCTTCCTGGTATTTCCCAGTGTTGCTCTGGATCGTACCCAGGTTCTGGTAGAACTCCCAACGGTCGGGATCAAGAGCGATGAGCTGCTGTAAAAGGTTGGTGGCTTGGTCCCAGTCATGGGCTGCCAGGGCAGGCCGCAAATCGATGTTCAATCGGTTGATCTTCGCGCTGTTGCCACTCTCGTGCCGAGCCAACGCCGCTTGCTCCTTGGTCATCTTGCCGGTGGGCGTCGGTTCTCCGGGAGGAGGCGCCGTCGAAAGGTCGACATTCAGAACGTTGGAGATATCCTTATCGGTGTTGTCGCCGACCAATCTTTTGACGGAATAAACGCGTTTGCCTTCAGCATCGGTGATTTCGATGTCGTAGACGCCGAACATCATGCCGAGGATCACGAATTCGCCCTTCTTGTCGGTCTTGGTTTTGTAGACGCGCCCGTTTCCCGTGTTGTTAATCTGGCTACGCCCCTGCATCGAGCTCTTGATGGCGTCGCCGTCATCCATCGCGCCGCCGTTGGTGTATTGCCCGACATTGGTATAGGTAATCTGCGCGCCGGCCAGAGGCTTGCCGTCATGATCCCGGATGTGGCCCGAAACTGTGGCCAGCCATCGTTGCGAGGGCAACAACAGCACCAGCAGGATGATGCTGTAGCTCTTCATACGGTCTCCGGGATTGTGAGTGCCACCTTATCATGGTCATGACACCCCTTCCGCAGAAAATGTTCCCGGAAGCTGTGCATCGGAAGGCCGGGGCACGGCCGGCCAACCACTGAAGCTACGGTCCGGCCCGGTCTCTCTTCGGATAAAATCTCTGAGAACGTGCGGAGGATTCCATGAAGCGCTGGATGACGCCGATGCCGATGCCGATGCCGATAACGATGACGATGGCGATGTGCGCATGTCTTTCCGCAGCGGTCTGCCTGGCTGCGTTCAAGCAGCACCATGCGGTGAACTTCGGCGGGCAGTTCGACTACTACATGCTTTCCCTCTCCTGGGCGCCGAACTATTGCGCCGGCCATCCCGGGGATCATTCCATCGAGTGTCGCACCGGCCAACATGCCAACTTCGTGCTCCATGGACTGTGGCCGCAAGCCAGTGCCGGCCAGCCGCCGACGAGCTGTGCCCCGGCCAGTCCGGTTGCCGCCGCGACTGTCCGGCATATGCTCGATTACTACGCTAGCCGCGGCCTGATCCAGCACGAGTGGGCCACGCACGGCACGTGCAGCGGTCTCTCCGCCGCGGACTATTTCGGCAAAGTGGAGCAGGCCTTCAACGCGGTCAAGGTCCCGGACCAATATCGCAGCCTCGACCGCACCCGGAACCTCAGCGTCAAGGAAATCGAACAGAACTTTGCCTCGGCCAACAATGCTGATGCCGGCGCCTTCCGCGTCTCCTGCCATGGGGGAGAGCTGGTCAACCTGGAAATCTGCATGAACAAAGACCTCCAGTACCAGGCATGCACCTCCAGTGTGCGGGAGTGCCCATCGCCCCAGGTGCTTCTGCGTCCGGTGAAATAGCCGCTTTGCGCAAGACCCTTTTTGCGGCCGCGATTGCTGGCAGCATGTTTCTGAATCTTGCATTTCCGAGCTCCATCTATTTCAATACACTTTTCGACTGCGAAGGAGAACCATGGACGAGAAAGCGCAAACTTTTGCTAATCACTCAAAGTATGATCCGCCATTCCACTTCTTTCTGCTTCCGGTCATGGCGATCAACATCATCGTCGTCGGTTACTACCTGGTTCGTTCCATGGTTCAGGGCCGCGAGTGGCTCGGCGGCGCATGGCTGCTAATCCTGTCGTTCGCGCTTCTGGTCACCGTAGGCCGCCTGCGCGCCTACGCAACTCAGCTGCAGGACCGGATCATCCGCGTGGAAGAGCGCTTGCGCCTGGGCGCGGTATTGCCGGAAGCGTTGCGTTCGCGCATCGGCGAGCTGTCCGATAGCCAGCTCGTGGGCCTGCGTTTCGCCTCCGATGCGGAATTGCCGGCGCTGGTCCAGCGCGCGCTCGACGAAAAGCTCGACCGGACGCAGATCAAGAAGGCAGTTACCGACTGGCGTCCCGATTACTCGCGGGTGTGAAGAAGTTGCGAAAAACTCACTTGGCTTTCCTGAGCACCGGACCCGTGTGGCGGGTTAAAGAGGGAATGAACCCTGCAAGATCCATCCACCACGACACCCCATCCCGAATCCCGCGCCCCTGAGCTTGCGAAGGGGATGCGTGGTGAGGGACCTGCTCCCGCTGCTGCCACGCGTGAGCCGAGAACTTGTCTCGCTCGAGGACGCCCCGGTGGAGCAGGTTCCTCGCCCTCGCCCCGAGAAGACATACAAGCTGTCAACGCTGCTTCCCGGCTCGTGCTCGGAATGGGTTCGTGGTTGGGAAAACCGCCATGAAAGCACTTATTGAATTCGATGGCGCCATAAAAATGAAAGAGGAGCGTCGCAAATGACATTCATCCCCTGCAATCGCAGAGATTTCGCCGTGCGCCTGGCCGCACTCTTGTCCGGGCTCGGCGCTGCCGGAACGGCATTCGCATACAGTGAGGCTTCACGGACAGAGCCACTCGCCGCGGGCGATGAGGTTTCTCATTCGGCCGAGGCCATTCACCAGGAAGTTGTTTTCAAAGCCGATCCCAAGCGTGTTTACGACGCCCTCACCGATCAAAAACAATTTGCCAAAGTCGTCGAGCTCAGCGCGGCCGGCATGTCCTTGGGCAAGGCGCCTACGGAAATCAGCAGCGAAGCCGGCGGAGCTTTCTCGCTCTTCGGCGGCCACATCGTGGGGCGGCATATCGAGCTTGTGCCCGGCCAGCGGCTGGTCCAGGCTTGGCGTATCGGCAACTGGGGTCCGGGAGTCTACTCGATTGCGAAGTTCGACCTCGCCGCGCAAGACTCCGGTACCAAACTTAGCTTCGATCACACCGGCTTTCCCCAAGGACAAGGGCAGCACCTGGCCGAAGGCTGGCAGACAAACTACTGGGAGCCGCTGGCGAAATACCTGGCTCAAATAAAGCGGGCGCTTGACGATAAAGTCGACGGGCGCAGATCAAGAAAGCCGTTACCCACCCGGTATCCGGACTAATTCGCGGGTTCGATGGCTGACGGGGCTTGCAAACGACAAAGGAAAACGCGAGGAGTGTCAGGGCCTTCTACCGCCGCTTCCGTGAGTCTCATATACAATCTCCTGCTGCAATCCACCGAAGCACAGGAGCCCCGTGATGCGACGCGCCCTTTTAGCCGTCTTACTGACTGTTTTTGTCTTACTCCCGGTTTCCGCGGCCAATAATACCTCCGACCAGCCGCTCTACGGTTTCACTCCCTTGAGCGCCCAGACGGAGCGCGAGTGGGAGGCTAAATTCCGCGCCAGCCCTGATCCCAACATTATGCGCGACAGCATGCAGCGGCTGAGCGCGCGGCCGCATCACGTTGGCTCGCCCTACGACAAGCAGAACGCCGAGTGGATCCTGGCGCAGTTCAAATCCTGGGGCTTGCCGGCCGAGATCGAAACTTTCGAGGTGCTTTTTCCCACCCCTAAGGAACGCGTATTGGAAATGGTCGGCCCCACGCACTACACCGCGAAACTGCAAGAGCCGGCGGTTGCGGGCGATCCAACCTCGGACCAGCAGAGCGAACAGCTTCCTACCTACAACGCTTACTCCATTGACGGCGACGTAACCGCCGAACTGGTCTACGTGAATTACGGGCTGCCTCGCGACTACGAAGAGCTGGACCGGCTGGGCGTGTCAGTGAAAGGCAAGATCGTGATTGCGCGCTACGGCGCTTCCTGGCGCGGCATCAAGCCGAAGGTGGCGGCCGAACACGGCGCCGTGGGCTGCATCATCTATTCTGATCCTCGCGACGACGGCTACTTTGCCGGCGACGTATTCCCTGCAGGCCCCATGCGCAACGAGGACGGCGTACAGCGCGGCAGCGTGATGGACATGCCCGTTTATCCGGGCGATCCCACCACGCCCGGCGTGGGTTCCAAGGGCGACGTGAAGCGGCTGGCGCTCAAGGACATTCCCACGCTGACCAAGATTCCCACCTTGCCTATCTCGTATGGCGACGCCCAGCCCCTGCTGGCGGCGCTGAAAGGACGGATGGCGCCGGAGAGTTTTCGCGGCGGACTGCCCATTCCGTATCACGTCGGCCCGGGACCGGCAAAGGTGCACCTGAAAGTTGTCTTCAACTGGGACATCAAGCCGGTGTACGACGTGATCGCCAGGATTCCCGGTTCGGAAGCGCCCGAGCAGTGGGTGGTGCGCGGCAACCATCATGATGGCTGGGTCAACGGCGCCGAAGATCCCATCTCCGGGCAGATTGCCTTGCTCGAAGAAGCTCGTGCATTGGGCGAGTTGCTGAAACAAGGCTGGAAGCCCAAACGCACCATCGTCTATTGCGCCTGGGACGGCGAGGAACCCATGCTGCTCGGCTCCACCGAGTGGGCCGAGTACCACGGCGAGGACCTGAAGCGGCACGCGGCCATCTACATCAACACCGACGGCAATGGCCGCGGCTACCTGGAAGTGGAAGGGTCGCACGCGCTGGAAAAATTCGTCAATGGCGTGGCCCGCGACATCACCGATCCCGAGAAAAACATCTCTGCGTGGAAGCGCCAGCAGGCGGCGCGGCTGCTGCCGCAACCGGCATCACGCCGGCCCGACCTGCAGCAAGAGAGAAAAGAGGCGCGTACGCGCGCTGATCTGCGTATCGGCGCCCTGGGCTCGGGCAGCGACTACACGGCGTTTATCGACCACCTGGGCGTGGCCTCGCTCAACGTGGCCTACGGCGGAGAGGATGAGGGCGGGATTTACCATTCGGTCTACGACGATTTCTACTGGTTTACCCACTTTTCCGACGTCGACTTCGTCTACGGGCGCACACTGGCGCAAACCGTGGGCACCATGGTGCTCCGCTTTGCCGACGCCGACGTGCTGCCCTACGATTTCACCGATTTTGCCGACACCATTCACAAATACAACGACGACTTGAAGACGCTGCTCCGGAACCGCCAGGATGAAATCCGCGAGCGCAACCAGAACGTGGATGAAGGAGTTTTTGACGCTACTTCCGATCCGCGCCGTCCGCTGGTGCCTCCGGCGAAAGAAGAGATTCCACCGTTCATCAACTTCGCTCCGCTGGACAACGCCCAGTCCGCGGTGGACCGCAGCGCCGAGCGCTACGCCAAAGCGGTCAGGACATTTACGTCCGGGGGAGTTGCTTCGGCGGCGTCGCTGCGCAGCTTGAATGACAAACTGATTCAGACTGAACGCAAACTTACCAACCCGGGCGGACTGCCGCGGCGTCCCTGGTACCAGCACATGATCTACGCTCCCGGCTTCTACACCGGCTACGGCGCCAAGACGCTGCCCGGAGTGCGCGAAGGCATTGAAGAAAAGCGTTACCAGGAGGCGGAGAAGGAGATCGTGCGTGTGTCCCAGGCGCTCATGGAGTATGCCGCGGCCATTGATGCCGCGTCGGCGGAGCTGGAGAAGGCCGTTCACTAGGGCTTGAGCGCGGAAGACCCTGGAGTTGCTTGCGGCGGCGGCGTGCCCCAGTCGAATGAAATCGTGGGCGCGCAGCTCTTGCCCGCGGCCACAACCGTGCTCGTGCCGGCCACTCTTCCCTTGATCATGGGCGTAAGGTGCGCGCCGAATTCCCCCCGGGAATCGGCGGTTACCGCCACGTCATGGATTTCCTGGTATGACTGCGAATGAAAACGGATCTCTTCCCCGGGCTGGAATCCCTTGCCGCGGACCATCACCAGTTCAAACTGCGGACTCAGCCGCACCACCTCCAGTGAGCACGCTTTGTCGCTAGCGATCATGGGATCGGGAATGATGGAGAAGAAGATTCGTGTCTGGTGGTCTTCGGATATAAGGGCGTGGCGGTAAATCTCGCCTTTGGCGGGCACATAGATTAAGTGCAATTCGGCGCCTTTGATGCGCTGCGCGCAACTCTTGGTGGAGTCCGCCGGACAGCCGACGGTTCCATCGGCGGCAATGGCCAGCCCCTCCATCGCTGCCACGGGTTGCTCGAGCATGACCGGCCACGCCATGAGCGTATATTGCCGGCCGGGAGGCGCACCGGTGATTTTGAGGCGGTAATCCATCATGGGTCTTCCCTGATAGTCGCCTTTCTTGATGAGCATCACCTCAGCCTTGGTTCCGGGAGTGGTGGATGTGTCCCAATTCATCGTGGCCTGCGCGGTTTTGGCGGCTTGAGCCATGGCTTCTTCGTCGGAGACTTGCGGGTGGGGTGGCGACTGCGCAGGGGCCGGCGGCTGTCCCAGTTGCGGCCTGGCTGGCTGCGGCGCGCCCGGCGTCTGCTGCGGCAAATTCGACATCTGCGCAGACGCAAAGAGAGGCGCAACCAGAATGACAAGAAGGAATGATTTGCGCATGGAAGTAACCAGGAGCATAGCATATCCCTCTTTGGCGTCTGTCCCGGGGGCAATCACCCCGGAAGCCGTCGCTTGCCGCGTGATTCCGCCGACGGTATAGTGAGAAAACGATTCTCTTCCGCGGAGATCTTCATGACACATCTGACCCGCGTAGCTTGCGCTGTGCTGGTATGTCTGGGCCTTGGGCAACCTGCCTGGGCACAAGCCAGCGACACCGCACCCAACGCCAAGCCTGCACTCGACAGAGCTATCCGCACACTATTTTCCGGCAAGACCTTCAGTCAGACGGCGATCTCGCCCGATGGCAAGCAGATCGCCTGGGTGGAGAGCATGACCGGCGGCACCGCGATCTACGTAGCTCCGGTGAGCGGCGGCGTTGCGCCCCGACGCATCACTGCTGGAGTGGGCAGCGCAGGGGGACACGCCGAGGATTCGGTTGCGTGGTCGCCGGACAGCAAGCGTTTGGCGTTTCTCTCGGATGCGCGGACGCCGGGGCAGACGCAGCTCTACCTGGCCGGCGCCGCCGGCGGCCCAGTGAGCCAACTCACCAGCGTGAAAGGATTTCTGGCCTCGCCGGGTTGGTCGCCCGACGGTAAGACCATCGCCGTACTTTTCACGGAGAACGCGGAGCGTGCCGCGGGCCCGCTGGTCGCTGAAAAAGTACAGACCGGAGTCATCAAGGACGCGGTCACCGAACAGCGGCTGGCGTTGGTAAACGCCAGCGGTGGCACACTGCGCCAGATCTCGCCCGCGGACATGTACGTTTATGAATACGATTGGTCGCCGGACGGCAAACGCTTTGTGACCACGGCCGCGCACGGTAACGGCGACGACAACTGGTACATCGCACAGATCTATACCATCGACGCCGCCGGCGGCGAGATGAAATCCATCTACAAGCCGGCCATCGATTCGCAAATCGCCAATCCTGCCTGGTCGCCCGACGGAGAGTTGGTGGCGTTCATCTCCGGACTGATGAGCGACGAGCCGGCCGTAGGCGGCGATATTTTTGTCGTGCCGGCCGCGGGCGGCGCGGCCCGCAATATCACGCCGGAGATGAAAGCTTCGGCGAGTTGGCTCACCTGGACTGCCGGCGGCAAGATTCTCTTCGGCGAAGAAGTGGATGGGGAGAGCGGTATCGCCACGGTGGACGCCGCCGGCGGCAAGATCGAGACGCTCTGGCGCGGTCCGGACAAGCTGACCGCCAACGGCTGGGGCACCATGGTTTCGATCTCCGCCGATGCCAAGACCTCAGCGGTGATCCGGGAGTCGTTGCAACATCCGCCCGAAGTCTGGGCCGGGCCTACGGCCGAATGGAAGCAGATCACTTCCGGCAACGCGGCCCTCAAACCCGCATGGGGCGAGGTGAAGAGCGTCCACTGGTCGAACGAAGGTTTC
>DATDGY010000283.1:0-2555 GCA_036521855.1 Candidatus Angelobacter sp. | reverse complement strand
GCTCTCCGGCAGATAAAGAACGCCTTGCGCCTGATAGTCGGCCTTGCCTACGGACCGCCGACCGGTGCCTTTGCTGACAATCTTGGCCTGGGCCTGCGTGAATTTGTGATCGGCGTAGCGGAGGAAGATGAGGCCAAGCACGGGGACGGAGTATTCCGAAGACTTCAGCTTCGAGTTGGCCCGCAGCTCGTCCGCGGCGTCCCACAGACGCTTTTCGAGATTCGTATGATTTCCGGGCATCGGAGATCATTTTACGAAAGTCCGGTTTCGATCGCCCATACCCTCGCCCAAGCCGTGGCGCTTATCGGATGCGCCGGGCAAGCCCCCGATTCGGCGCGAAGCGCTTTTTGATTAGCTTCCTCGATCACGGGTAGGGGCCTACTTTGAGTAAACTCCCGCTTCGCTATCGAATTCTCTTAATTTCACAACCAGTTCTTCTCGCGTCGCGCGGGGAGGGTTGTGGTCCCAACCACACTGAGGCCGGTAAGGCTCTACGCGAAGTACCCTAGCGGGAGTTTACTGAAAACCCGCCGTAGCCTGACCGGTTTCCCGAAAACTCTTTTTGCAGCAGGGGCTTAGCGCATCCCCTTCGATCAGTTTGCGTATTACCCTGTATATAACATTTCTATCGCGAAATGTCTCCGTAGCTATTGACTATCCCGCGCCTCGACCGTATACTTGTATTACCCTATATGGCCTCCCTCGTTGCCAAGAAGAAGGGCAGGCAGCTCTACTATTACGTCGTCGAAAGCGCCCGTGTGGAGGGCAAGCCTCGCATCGTCCACCAAGCCTATCTCGGCTCCGCCGAAAAGGTGGCCGCGCTGGTCAAGGATCGCACCTCCCCGGTTCCCTTATCCGCAGCTTCGCGCGATTTCGGATTGCCCGGCGCGCTCTGGCTCGCCGCCCAGCAGACCGGATTGTGGGACGTCTTGGAAAAGCTCTGGCCCGCGCCGCGATCCGGACCCTCGCCGGCGCGCTATGTGCTGCTGGCGGCGATCCACCGCATCTGTCAGCCCGGTCCCAAGACCGAAGTGGCCGATTGGTATGGCCGAACCGTTCTGCATTCTCTCTGGGGCATCCCGCCGGAACGCTTCACCTCGCAAGCCTTCTGGGATGCTTTTGAAAAGATCTTGCCCGAGCATCTGGATCCACTCGCCGCCGGGAGCGACGATCCGCTGGACCGCGCCCAACTGCACGTGCTGGACATGTGGAAGGAAAAGCAGAAGGTGAGCCGTCGTCTGCTGGCCTACGACACGACCAACTTCCACACCTACATCGCCAGCAACAACACGCGCAACCAGTTGGCGCAGCGCGGACACAACAAGCAGGGCCGTCACAATCTGCGCCAGGTGGGCCTCAGCTACGTCTTGGACGGAGAAAACGGTCTGAGCCTGTGCCATCACGTATATCGCGGCAATGTGGCCGACGCTGAGGAATTCTCCGTGTCGCTGGCGCGCATGCTGGGGATGCTGGATCGTTGCCGCATCGCGCGGGATGAGGTCACCTTGGTGTTCGACAAAGGCTCTGCGGCTCTGGCCAACACGCTGGAATTGCAGGAGGCGGGAGTGGGTTGGATCTCGGCGCTGCCGTGGACCCAAGCCCCGGCGGCTTTCCGCGAGCGCGCGGTGGAACAGTTGCCGCTCTGCAGCAGCGCGCAGCCCGGCGTGCGCGCCGCCGCCGAAAAACTCTTGGTGCATGGGCAGGAATATCTGTGCGTGCTCAAGTATTCGGCCTCGTTTGCCGCCGAACAGTTGCACAGTTTGACCACCAGCCTCAGTAAAGTGCTGCAGGCCCTGCGGCGCTTCTCCACGGAGCTGAATAAGCCGCAAGCCCGCTGGAAGGAAAATCAGATTCGCGGCAAGATCCAACGCTGGCTGTCCGGCCAGTTTTTAGAACCACTAATTCGCTACCAGCTCGAGGCCCAGGAGGGCCGCTGGCGGCTGCAATTTGAATTCGACACGGCAGCCTGGCAGCGGCTCATCGAGCACCACCTGGGCCGCACCGTGCTGCTCACCAATCGGATGGACTGGACCGCCGAGCAGGTGGCCATGGGCTATTCCGGCCAGCAAGAAATCGAGAGAGTTTTCCGCGGCCTCAAGGACGGCGACTGGCTGGGATGGGGACCGATGTATCACTGGACCGACCGCAAGATTCGCATCCCCGCCTTTTACTGCATGCTGGGCATCTCGCTCCTGCAGTACCTTCATAAGCAGGCGCAGGTCGGCTGGGAGGGGATCTCCATGGAACAACTGTTGGAGGAGTTGCGGCAGATTCAGCAATTCGTTTTGCTCTACCCGGCCCAAGGCGAAAAGGGTCCCCACCGCGTTGCCATCGTCCTCTCCAAACAGACTCTCACGCAACAAGCTTTAGCCAAAACCCTCGGGCTGGATCAGTTGCATATTACCCAACGTGGGTAATACCGGTCCAAGCGCATAACCTCCTGACGAGACAATGCCTTTACCAGCTTGTCTTGGTCGCTTGCAGTAAACTCCCGCTAGGCCTCGGAGCGCGCAGGCTGACAATAGGCCGTGCCGTCGCCGGCGGCGGAAATTAGC
>DATDGY010000282.1:0-3096 GCA_036521855.1 Candidatus Angelobacter sp. | reverse complement strand
ATTATCGGGACCCTGGGTGCCATCTACGGCATGGACCCGGACTCACAGTCGCTGGACCTGCAAAAGGCGCTGCGGCAGGATCTCACACTGGGCGGCGCGGTCGCGCTACTCATCTTCTTCGCTTTCGCCATGCAGTGCATGTCCACCGTGGCGGTGGTGCGCCGCGAAACCGGCGGCTGGAAGTGGCCGATCCTGCAGTTCACTTATATGGGTGTGCTGGCGTATGCGGGCGCGTTCATCGCATTTCACGTGATCGGGTGAAGGGACTTTCCACGCGCGGGTTGCCTAGCTACTTTCCGGCGCAAAAATGACATCTTAGCTTTTCTTGTTTGAGTGCGGCTCGGCACCCCGAGGTGCATGAACGGACAAGAATCGAGCGCCGCACCCTACTAACGCAGGCGGATGTTCCGCTCCGCGCCAAAAATATCCGAACATTTCTCTCGCTTTTTGTTGTATTTTATGTTTCACTATTAGTAGTGAAACAACAACAGCTCGCCCGCAAGCGCGACCGCCTCGCCGCGCGCCTCCCCGCCGCCACCCACCTGCTCCGCGGCTCCCTGCTCGAACGCGTCATCCGCCACCGTTCCGGCTGCCTCAAGTGCGCTCGCGGTGAAGGCCATCCCGTCGCGGTCCTCGCTGTCGGCTATCCCGGTGGACGCACCCGACAGATCAGCCTGCGCAGAGAGCAGGTCCGTTACGTGAAGCGTTGCCTGGCGAATTACCAGAAACTGAAGGCCGCGATTGAGGAGATCTGCGAACTCAATCAGCAGTTGCTGCGCGCCGAACCCGACGATGAAAATAACGGAGGCCGAACCCGGTGATCACCCTCCGCTCCTTACAACCCAGATTTGCCAAAAGCTTTATCGAAGAAGCCGTGGGAATTCTCTGGGAACCCTGGATGCGGCAGGCCGACCAGATTCTGGAAGACGAGAAACTACTCAATCTTGTTTATGATGCCTTGGTGCGGCGGCATCCAAAAAGCCGCACACGCGGGCGCGTGGGAGCGTCCGCCGAGGTTGTGCTGCGTATGCTGCTGCTCAAGCATATCCGCAACTGGAGTTTCGATGTGGTTGAGCGCGAAGTGCGGCCCAACCTTTTATACAGGGAGTTCACCCGTGTGTACGCCGGCAAGGTGCCCGACTCCAAGGCGCTCGGCCGCCAGGCACTGGCGCTGGGCCCGGAGGTAATCGAACAGATTCACCAACGCGTGGTGGAACTGGCAGTGGAGAACAAGGTCGTGCAGGGTTGCAAGATGAGAGTGGACACTACGGTCGTCGAAACCAACATCCACTATCCAACCGACAGTAGTTTGCTTGGCGATGGGAACCGAGTTTTGACACGCCTGATGAAGAAGGTTACGGCGCTGGCAGGCCCGGTGGGAGCGAAAATGCGCGATCGTAGCCGGAGCGTGAAACTGCGCGTGTTGGACATCGCACGGGCGGCTCGATCGAAAGTTCCACAGAGCCAGGAGAAACTAAAACAGGCTTATCGTAAACTGCTGGACGCAACCGGTCGAGTGGTGGGACAAGCAAAGCGGTTCTCCAAAGAGATCGCCGAAGGCGTGAAACGGTCTGCCGACTTCATGCAACAGGCCACGCTGGAGGGCCTGCGCAAAGAGATCGACACCATGCTGCCGCGCGTCAAACAAGTCATCCGCCAAACCAAAGCCCGGATACTCGGCGGCGACACTCATGCCGTAGGCAAGCTCTTCAGCATCTTCGAGGAGTCAACGGAAGTAATTCGCAAAGGCAAGGCGGGAAAACCGAATGAATTCGGCAAGATGGTCAAGGTGCAGGAAGCCGAGAATCAAGTCGTCATCGCCTTCGAAGTTTATGACCAGCGGCCAAGTGACAGCGATTTGCTGATGCCAGCGATTGAGATGCATAGGCAGCGCACAGGCCGCATACCCGATCTGGCTACCGGCGATGCCGGATTCTATTCGGCGAAGAATGTAGCCAAGGCGCAGCAGGCAGGAGTGAGACGTGTTTCCGTTCCGAGCCGCTCCACCAAAAGCGCCGCGCTCAAGCGTGAGCAGAAGAAACGCTGGTTTAAGAAAGGTCAAAAGTGGCGGACCGGATGCGAAGGACGCATCAGCGTCCTCAAGCGGCGGCACGGACTCAACCGTTGCCGCTATAAGGGCGTGAGTGGAATGAAACGCTGGACCGGACTCGGCGTAATCGCCGACAACCTCATCAACATTGGGCGAGCCATCGACAAGCAACAGGAATCCGCAACGTAACTTTCCTTCATCGATCCGCCCCGATCAAATCGAACTCCCGCCGAAGAAATCCGGCGGGAGTTTCTTGCCTTTGCGCCGGTGCCCTCGATAGGCTGCGGGCATCGCAAATCCGCTGAAACAATTTTGCGCTAAGAAGTAGCTAGGGCACGCGCTGGGCTGTCTGTAGACAAAAGCCGATGATAGCTTGAAATCAGCAACTTGCGATTTCGCAGCGTCGGTCCGGCGAAGCTACCTTGCGGCGTGTTAAAAGGGTGCTTCGTGCTCGAAATCATCCGCTCTTTCTTTGTCGCCATCCGAGTCTTCTTTCGCAGTCGAAGCGATACCGCCCTCGAAGTCCTCGCCCTCCGCCAGCAGGTCGCCGTGCTGAAACGGAAACGGCCGCGGCCAAAACTCAACTCCTGGGACCGACTCTTCTGGACCACACTCCGCCAATGTTGGTCCCGCTGGCCGGACGTTCTGGTTCTCGTGAAACCCGACACCGTGGTCGGCTGGCACCGCGCCGGCTTCCGCCTCTATTGGCGCTGGCGATCCCGGCCACGCGGCGGCCGACCGAAGATTACCGAGGAGATTCGCGCTCTGATCCAACGCTTAGCGCAAGAGAACCCGGATTGGGGAGCGCCCAAGATCCACGGCGAGCTGTTGAAGCTCGGGTTCGTTGTCTCTGAGCGGACTGTCGCCCGGTATCTGCGTCGCATGCGACGCCGGCGCGATCCAAGTAAATCGTGGTTGGCGTTTCTCCAAAACCACAGGGAGGTCATCGTCGCCTTCGATTTCTTCACTGTGCCGACGTTGACATTTCAGTTGCTGTACTGCTTCTTTGTCATCGAGCACGGCGCCGCCGGATCCTCCATTTCGAC
>DATDGY010000281.1:0-27515 GCA_036521855.1 Candidatus Angelobacter sp. | reverse complement strand
GGTTGCTGCCGCTTGCATTCGACCTGGGGACTTTGAGCGTTCGCACGCGCTCCAGGAGCACCAATCGTCCATGTTGCCCCTGAACATAGTCGTTCAATACCGACAGTAGTTTGTCCAGCTGCCGGGCTGCGTCAGTTGGCTCTGTATCCCGGGCACGGGTGGAAGGCCGGCTACGGATGGCCGCGAAAGCATGTCTTTCTTGGTGGAAGAGCGGCCCTTGATCCCGCGAAACGCTTTCTTGGTGGAAGAGCGGCCCTTTAGGGCCGCGAAAGGGGTTGGTTTTTATCTGGGCTTTAGCCCTGGTGCAAAGAGCGCTGCGGGCCACAACAATTATGGAAATGCTCTAATTCTGCGAGGCAGGCTCGCAACGGGTTCAAAGGCTACCCTTCACCCGACTGCCGGCTGAACTCGAGCAGCTCATTGGCGCGGCGGATGAGTTCTTTGCGGTCGGCATCGCGCCACTGTTTAGGCAGGAGGCTCTTGCTGGTGCACTCCAACACGGCCACGATATTCTGCAGGTCGATCTCAGTGGGATACGACGGCGGAATGAAATCTTCCAAGGCGCCTTTGATGTCTTCGGTTTCGACCGCCGGTTTCTTGGCCAAAGCGGCGCGCATGCGGCTGCGTACCAGGACGGCTTCGATATCGGCGCCGGAGAGGCTGCCGGCATTGTCGAGGAAGAATTTCTCCAACTCGGGCGAAAACGCGGCCATGCCGGATTTCTTCTGCATGGCGCGGAGCAAGGCGCGACGCTCGTCGGGCGTGTCGGGATAGAACAGCGCAATATGCTCTTCAGCGCGGCCCTGGCGCTTGAGATCCACCGGCAGCAGGTCGGGACGGCAGGTGAGCAGGAACCAGATGACCTTGCCGCGGTAATCGGTGTTGCCCATGAACTGCGCGATCTGGGCAAAGACGCGGTTGCTCACGCCGCTGTCGCCGGAGCTGGAGCGGTCGCCGAGCTGGGCGTCGGCTTCGTCCACGATCACGGCGATGGGGCTCATGGCCTTGAGCAGATTGAGCACGCGCTCCAGGTTGCCTTCGGTCACGCCCTGCCACATGCTGCGGAAATTCTTGAGCATCACCGAAGGGATGCCCACCTCGCCGGCGAAACACGTCGTAATAAAAGTCTTGCCGGTCCCCACGGGGCCGCAGATCACGTAGCCCATGGGCAACACGTCCGTGGCGCCGGCGCGGATGGCGGCGGATGCGTCTTGAAGTTTCTTCTTTGCCTGGTCGTTGCCGGCAACGTAAGAAAGATCGAAGCGGCTCTGTACGAATTCCAGCAGCCCGCCGGACTCTGCCTCGATCAGCTCTTTCTTGCGGTCGTTGAAAAACTTGAGCGTGAAAGGCTGGCGGTTCTGTACGGCGTGGGCGATCAGGCTCCCGAGTTGCACGCGCTTCAGGCCGGCGCTGAGCTTGGCCAGAATGGCATCACTGACCTCCGAGCCCGCCGGCAAAGGATGGTCGTGAAGCTGCGAGCGGACAAACTCCAGGCGCTCCGGCTCGTCCGGCAGCGGCACCTGGATGGAAGCCACCCCCGGGTTCTGCACAATGCCCTGGTTCAGCTCGCTCTGGTTCTCCGAGATCAGGCAGATGGTGACGTCGGCGTTGAGGAAATCCGGGTTGCGTGCCCAGCGCTTGAAGATCACCAGCGAGTTGCGGTCTTCGGGGGACATGCTGGAGACGTCGCCCGCCGGCGCAATGGTCTCGGCAAAATCGATCACCAGGGCGATCTTCCTGCCGTCGGCGATGCGCAGCCGCAGATAGTTGTCCAGGATGTTCAGGACCGCGTCGGGACTCCGGGGCAGGCCCCCCTGGGCGAAGTTGGAGCCATGAAAGCTGTCGTAGCCTTCAAGGGCGCGGCGGAAATCGGCTTGCGAATCGGGCGTGCCGAAGCTCAAGCCGCCGCGGTCGTAGTGCAGCACCAGGTCGCGCTGTCCGAACAGGCCGTGGGAGAGGAACTCTTCGAGCGAGAGGAAGTCCGTGTTCCCGTTCTGGCGCAGCGGAACCAGGTCGCGCACGTTGCCGTAGAGGACGAACAGGGCGTAGGAACGCGAATAATACTTCTCGGAAAGCTCGCGCGCCCAGCCGGGCAGCGCGCCAAGATACTTTTCGATGCTGGGTGAAGAAGACATCAGCTTCCAATCCGTGTGCGCTGCGCTGCAGTCGTGGAAGATGACGAAGACGATGCATCCTGCATGATCCCTTCCATGTCCGGCGTCAGATCACTGAAGATGGCTTCCACCTGCTGCACCGTCTGCTCGGTCTGCTCGACGTCATGGACCAGGTTGGCGAGCTGGTCGCTCACCTGCTGCGGGTCGCGCATGGTTACTGACTGGTCGCGCACCAGTTGCAACACATCTTCCACGGCGGAGCATTGCGCGTCCACCACCTGGCGGTTCTCCACAATCTTCTGGTATTTCTCCACGCGCTTGCCCAGGATTTCGATGCGCTTCTTGTTGATGTCCTGGACCTTGGGCGGGTCCTGGTTCATGCGCTGCTGCAGCGTTGCGATCTCCTTTTTGATGCTGTCGGCGTCAGCGGTTTTCAGATACTGGCGCTGCTGCCAGGCGGCGTTGAGCAGCCGCGCATAGCCGTTGAGCAGCCCTTGCAGCCGCTGGTCCATCTGTTGCACGAAGATCTGTGAAGTCGCGGTCAGCTGCGAGAAATTGTTGCGGATGGAGGCGCAGACCTGCGCCAAATTGACGTAGCGGGTCTGCATATCCGGGGGCAGGCTGCGCAACATCTCTCCGAGCTTTTTCTCGCGGGCCTGCATCTCTTCGGCGAATTTCCAGGAGCGTACCAGCCGCTGGAACCTCCAATTTTGGGGAATTACTGCCAGGTACATCAGTTCCAGGCCGCCGGCGACGATGAGCGGAAATCCCGTCCAGAATAAAAGAGAAGCCGCGGCAATTCCGCCCAAGGCAATCAGGTTGTACTGGATATGGAAGGCTTCTTTGACGAAGTTGATGTCCTTCGCCGGAGAATCAGGCGGCGCCGCATCCTGTAAGTTGGGCTGAAAGCCGCCGCTGAGACCCATCAGACGCTCACCCTCACGTGACCGCCCACGCCGGGAGCGCGCTTCAGGCTGCCCAGCACGTAGTGCTGGAGATCGTGAAACTCGCTGCTCTCTTTCAACTCCAGGCTCCGCGGACGGTCGAACGGCACCTGGACGTCCTCCACGATGGTTCCCGGATGCGAGCTCATGATGAAGATCCTGTCGGCCAGATACACGGCCTCTTCCACGTCGTGGGTGACAAAGAGAATTGTACACGCGGTCTCGTCCCAGATTCCGAGCAAAAGCTGCTGCATCTCACTCCGGGTCTGCGCGTCCAGAGCGCCGAAAGGCTCGTCCATCAGGATCACTGACGGGCGCAGCGCCAGCGTGCGGGCGATGGCCACCCGCTGCTGCATGCCTCCGGAGAGAGTCTCCGGATAGACGCCGGCGAACTCGGTGAGCCCCACGGCCTTGAGAAGCTTTTCCGCGGTTTCTTTGCGTTGCGGCTCCGGAACCTTGTTGATCTTCATTCCATATTCCACGTTGTCCTGCACGGTGAGCCAGGGAAATGAAGTGTACTTCTGGAAGACCATGCCGCGATCCTTGCTGGGACCATGCACCGGCAGGTCATGCACCAGGACCTCGCCCGAGTCGGGCGTGTCCAGGCCCGCGATCATGCGCAGCAGTGTTGATTTGCCGCAACCGGAAGGTCCAAGCAACACGCGGAACTCGCCGATATCGCGCCCGGCGGGCGAAAAGGCGTCTTCCACTTCAAAGTTCACGTCCTTGAGGGCTTCGATCTTCTCTCCCTGAGGCGAATAGAAAGTGCGCGCCAGGTTGCGGACCGTGATCTTGGATTTCTTAATCTCCATGGCTCACCGCCTTGGTGTGTTTGGCACTGGGCACGGCAACATGTGTTTCAGAAGATTGCGCCGCTTGCCGCCATGGGAAAAGAACCCTTTCCAGCAGCGACAAAGCTGAACGAAAGATAAAGGCCGCCACGCCGATGGCGATAATGCCGGCATAGACCAGGTCAGGCTGGTGAAACTGCTCGGCTGTTTGAATCATTGCGCCAACCCCGCCGTTGCGATTCACGATCTCGGCCAGAATCACATAGGTCCATCCAATGTCATAGAGGATGCGGAACGAAGAGAAGATCCCGGGGAAAGACGCGCGGAACATAAGCCACAGAACCTGAGGTTTGTTTGCGCCCAAGGTGTAGGCGGTTTCCAGCAGCGAATTATCCACCCGGTTGACCTCTTCCACCACTACGGCCAGCAAGTAGAAGAACATGCCGAACCAGAGGAAGGCGATCTTCATGCGTTCCTCAATGCCGAAAAGACCGATGAAAGCCGGCAGGAAAGCCGTGATGGGCATGGACCGCATAGGCGCAGCTACCGGGTTCACAAGATCATGGACCCAGCGGAAACTGGCCATGAACAGTCCTAGAGGAACAGCAACGACAGCACACCAAAAAAAGGCCTGGCCGATGCGCCACCAGCTGGTAGCAACGTTCTTGAATAACTCGCTCTCCCGCCAAAGCGCAGGAAAGGCACGAATGGTTTCCAGCGGTGTGGGGACCGAGAACCGGTTCACCAGGTTCAAATGAGTGACCGTGGCCCACACCGCTACCACCGCTACCCAGGCCAAGACCGCGAGGGTTAGCCGGGTAGAGCGGGGAAGTTCCGTGCGGATGGAGAATATGCCAGCCATGGATCGCTATCGCCCCTGTCAGGATTTTCGAACTCGTGGTTCTCTAGATTCCGGTGCCTACAACAGATCGCGTGTCTTCAAAGCGATCTCTGTTTGGTTCTCTTCCGCTTGTTTGTGTGGGCCAGGCCACTTAGGAACCTGACCCACGCCGTCTTCCTCCTTGCCGGCCGTTATTGTCCCGGATTTGCATACAACTTGATGTCAGTACGCCGGTTCTTCTCACGGCCTTCGGCGGTGGTGTTGGAGTCAATGGGCTTGTCCGGACCATTGCCCACGGTGCGCAACCGTGCTCCGGGGAATCCGTACTTCTCCATCAAGTACTGCCGCACGGCGTCAGCGCGTTGTCGCGAGAGATCCATGTTGTACGTCCGCGATCCGGTGGAATCTGTATTGCCTTCGATGTCCACAATGGTGTTCTGGTAGGCCTGCATCTGGCCTCCAATATCGTCCACTACGGCGCGCGAATCCAGGCTCATGCGAGCGGAGTTGGGGTCAAAGTAGATGGAGCGATGCTGTGTGGCCAGTGGAACCGCACTCTTGGCGGGCTGGTGATATTCGATGGGCGCCTCGCTCGATGCGGTGGAGAAGCCGGCGCCGCTCAACTGCTGGATGTAGCGGCGGTCCACGCTATCCTCGGCGTTGCTGATGTGCTTGATCATGAGCAGCTCGCGATACATATCTTGCGCGCTGTTGAAAATGTTGGCGTAATCGGAATTCCCGCCTTGTGCTCCAAGGAAAGATACGTTGTCGGCATAATCAGCCAGCTTCACGCCGCCCAGCATGGTCTTGGCCAGGTCGGCGGGAATATTGAAGTCTTTGACTGTGCCGATCAGATTGTACGCGCGGTCAGGATGAGTCTTGATGAACTCCACGCCTTCCAGCCACCCTTGCGCGAACTTGACCAACGTCTGTGGATGCTTGGCGGCAAAGCGGTCGCTGACGATCAGAATGTCGGCGATCAGGCGGTTGGCGATGCGTGTGTCGTAGATTTTCTTGGCCCCGGCACGCTTGCCCACAGCATCGCTCATGTCCGGGTCCCAGGCCACTGCTGCATCGACTTTTTCCTGGGCAAACAGCACCGCCGGCTCAATGCCGTCCTTGGTGTGGACAGCCTTGTTAAAAATCTCTTTGCGCTGATCCGTGGTCAGGCCGGAGGCTTTCAGGCCGTTCCAAAGCAGGAAGTGCGAAGGGGTGTAAGGCGCAAAGGCCACGGTTTTGCCGGCCAGGTCCTCAATGCTGTTGATTCCCTGCTTGCCAATCACACCGTCGGCGCCGCGCGACCAGTCAACCATGTAGAAAGCATGGGAACCAAAACCCCTCTCCTGAAACTGGCCATAATCCTTGGCGTAAACGTCCAAGGTCGTCAGCATGATGTCAACGTTGTTGGTGGCCAGCGCGGTTGCGCCGTCAGTCCAGTCGTCGATGATCTTGAACGAAACTTTCAAGCCCTTCTGGCCAAAGATGGAGTCTGGTGTGGTTTCCAGGCCGCCGTTGGCTACCAGCCCTGCCGCACAGCCGACCCACACGTTGATGCGAACGCGGATCTCGGGATTATCGTCGCTGCTGCCGGAGGAGACGGGCAGCGCCAGCGGCTGCTTGGTGTCAATCTTGTCGCCGCCGGAGGAGCTCTTCCCGGTCAGCTTGTCGAGGTCCAGATATCCATACCTCTTGAGGCCGTAGCCAACCAGCACCAGTCCAATCAGAAAGATGAAAATCCACCCACCTTTTTCAATTTTTACGGCCATGGTGTCCTCTCCTTAGTGAGGTTCAATCAGGAAGTCTTCTGCGGTTCCTTCCCGCCAATGGTTTTTTCAGCGGCTGCGCCCGCTCCCGAAGTCTGCGGCGCGGCCAATCCCATCTCGACCTTGAACTGCTTGACTAGTTCGCTGGCCTGGAGTTTCTGCGCTTCCTCTTCAATCTTGATTTTCTGCTGGTCAACGTTGCTCAAAGCCATGTCCATGCGGGCTTCGTTGACGGCAGTCTCTTCTTCGATCTTGCGGACCATTTCGTCGTGCGTCTGGCTGATGCCGGCGACCTCGAACTGTTCCATAGCGTCGGCGACCTTCTTCTGCCATTGGGCGCGGCGATGGTCGGCAATGGCGTTCAGGGCCTCCTGCGTCTTGCGGTCCTTTTCCTGCATGAAAGCCTGTTTCACGGTCATGGACTTATCAAACGCGGCGCGAGCCGTGGTGAGCTGCCCCTGGTTGCGGGCCAGAGCAGACTTGGTCTGCTCAAGCTGCGCGGCGAAGCTGCCGGCGATGTCGTCGCGATTGGCCTGGATGGCGGCCTTGACCTTGGCAGTCAGGTTGTTGATGTCATCCCGGTACTTGGCTTGCTCCCGCTCCAGCAACGTCACGTTGGCCTTGACCATGGCGATGCTTTCGTTCATGCGCGGCACCTGGTCATTCATGTCGCGGATGTTCTGCTGGAGGATCAGCTCCGGGTCCTCAGCCACGGAGATGAAAAAACCGAAGAACGACCGAAAAACTCTTGTCAAACGTTGCCACATAAAGGCTCCTTTTGCCTAAGACTTTGGGCCGGTCTTGGGCGCCGGCGGAACGCTGCTGCCGCCGGTGGTGATCGGATTCTCGGTCACAAACGGCGCCACTGCGTCCGAGATCTTCTTTTCTTCCTGCTGCTTCTTCAGCTTCCAGCCGAAGAAGCGCTCTTTTTCGCGGGTCACTTCATCATTGTTGGCCTGAATCTTGGCCCGCTGTTCGCTGACAAACTTGTCGATCCCCGCTTGAATCTGGCCGTTCTCCTGGCTCTTGCGCGCCTCCAGTTCAGTGACCGACTTTTCCTGGACACGCTCAAAAGTATCCAGTGCGCGGTCGCGGCGCACCGCATCCTGAATCACGTCTTTGATGTCTACGGCTGCGGCGTCCAGCGCCACCAGCACCGAGGAGCGCTTCACGTCCATGGGCATGCTGCGGATGTGCTCGCTCTGCAGCATGTCCGCGATCTTCAGGATGGAGTATCCCTGCGGCGGATCGGGAATCTCGGCCGCCTTGTAGATTTCGTTGAAGGACATAGGATTGGAGATCGGACTGGTGAACTTAGGCTCAACCGCCAGCCCGGAGGCGATAGCGATATCGGCTACAGTTTGCGCGGCGCTGGCAGCCGGCGGGGCGTTGGGTCGCGCGCCGCTTGGGCCAGCGGAGGCTTGGCCAGCCTGGGCCTCATCTACCGAGACGAAGTAGTTGTACCACTTTTTGGTCATGCGACCTCCGCCTTAGCAACCCTGTTGCCGATGCAGACTGTCAGCTTTCGGAAAACAATGGCCTGGAGAAAAGTATGCGCTGGTCTGGATTGGAAAATTACTTCCGATCATCGGTTTTGTCAAATCCATGGGCGCCCCGCTCCCTGTCCCATTGCTGCCATTAAGATTGTGAGTAGATAATCAAAGAATGCTATATAGAACTACGATTGCACCCCCAGGCACGGTTCCATTAAACCCCTTATAAATAAAGAGATCAATTCAGATACAATGTGCACTTTCACCGTTCAAAAAGACGCTCTGATTGAACTGACAAGATCTGCAACTTAGGACTTAATCGTGGCTGCTAAAACTTTGCCGTCGGTGCTCAGCCAGGCTGTGGAGGCCAAAGCCGAATACGACGTCCGGCTGCTGGCCCAGCAACTGGGAACCAGTTATCGGTCGTTGATGTACTGGATCCGCGGGGACCGTCATCTCCCGGCGTATCTGCTGCCGAGAATCTGCCTGCTCCTCGGAAACTACGAGCCGCTGGATTTGCTAGAGAGCCAGGCAGGAAGAGTGGGGTTCAAGATTCCCGCCGCAAAACCAACGTCGCAGGAGGAGTTCAAGGCCATTTCCGCCTTGATTAAGGACGTGGGCGAGGCCCTGGAAAGCATCGCCAACACCTTGGCGGATGGCGTGGTCGAGGAGCGCGAGCTCACCACTACCATTCCCAAGCTGGACGCGGTCATCCAGGAGTGTGCCTCGTTGAAATACTGGCTGGAGCATCTACGCCAGCACCCCAAGCACAAAGCGAAGAAGTAGGCGCACGCCGGTGGACGGATGAGCTCAAGCTCGTTTTGATTCTGAATGTGCCTATTCCTGAAGGAAGAGCCCGGAGCGCAGCGGAAGCACATGCCGGCTCGCCAAACGACGCAGGAGATAATAGTCCACGCCTTGGCCGCATTCCTTGCAACGCGGGAAACGGCTCGCGGCCGGAAGAGTTGCGGTGTGCATAAGCCGGTGCCGCTTATGCTCGGCACGGTAGACGCCGCTCTCGGGAACCGCGTCACCGGGTTTGAACTTGACCGTTTTCATTTTCATTTCACGCGCGGCCGCTGATGTTTTCGTGGCTGGCAGCCGATGCTGGGCTAAGACCGGGAACCTGTTCCGCGGCCGCCGGCGTTCAAGATTTGGCGTGGCCGCGCAAGTACTTCAAAACTCAGAGATTCGGGAACTCTGGCTGGCGTTGCCCGGACGGGTTACTTAAGAAAAATCTTGAGAATCGGGCATTGCCATTATGGGACACGGCGCCTGGATCCGCTAGACTGCTTTCAAACTCATTTTCGTTGAAGCGCCACGAACCAACTCTGAATCATATAAGACGTTTGAAAAACTCTCTTAGTGAGCCGGAAAGGTTCAGGCATAAAATGCAAGTCCCACGCAGTCAGCAATCGGCCCCCAGACCGTACAATGACCCGTACGCAAATAATGACCCGTACACAAATAATGACCCGTACACAAATGAAGAGCATTTAGCCGTCATGCCGAGCCGTCCTTTAACTGAAACCGCCCGCGAAACCATGGTCCTCAGTGAGATCGTAAGCATTGCTGTGGACTCGTTCCGGGCCAGCAAAGTGGTGTTCGTCCTGACCTCTCTGGGCATGGTGATCGGCACCGCGTCGCTGATCATGGTGGTCACCATCAGCCTCACCGGAAAGCAGTACGCGATGAACCAACTCCAGTCCATCGGCCCCAACATGGTGGTGGCGTATTGGGAGGGCGGCGGCGATGCTTCCGTCAGCCCGGCCAGCAGTAACGACTACCTAACCTTGGCGGACATGAAAGCGGTAGCGGAGCAAGTACCGGGAATCGTGGCCACTTCACCCATGCTGGAAGTGCGTACCCGCATCGGCACGGGCGGCGGCAAAGAACGCGACATTCTGGTGCTGGGGGTTTCGCCCGAGTACGCTACGGTCCGAAACCTGGAGTTAACCGCCGGGCGGTTTTTTGACCAGGAAGATTGCATGTCGCGGGTGAAGGTGGCCCTGGTCACGCCGCAGTTCGCCCAGAAGATGTTTGGCGGGCAAGATGCGGCCGTAGGACAGAACCTGAAACTCAACGGTCTTCCCTTCGTGGTGGTCGGCGTTTTCCGGGAACGGGTGTATACCTTTGACCAGTCCGAGATTTCCGACAACACCATCCTGATCCCATACGACGTAGGCCGCTATTTCACGGGGAACGACGCCGTGAAGCAACTCTTCTTCTCCGTCTCCAACGCGGGCGACGTGCCCGCCGCCACGGAGATGATCAAGCAGGAAATTCAATCGCGGCACCGGCCGGAATCGGTGTATCGCGTCGAAAACCTGACCGCGTTGTTGACAGTTGCCGGGAAGATCTCCAACGGGCTGACCCTGGTGCTGTTGGCGGTCTCTCTGGTCACGCTGATCGTGAGCGGCGTAGGCATTATGAACATCATGCTGGCCAACGTGCGCACTCGCATCCGCGAGATCGGCATTCGCAAGGCGATCGGCGCTACGAACCGAGAGATCCGCCTGCAATTCTTGACGGAAGCCGTCCTCATCTCGCTGGCCGGGGGCGTGGTCGGCAGCGTTCTGGGTCTGGCAGTGCCGCTTTCCCTGCGTTTTCTTACCGACATCCACATCCCCATCTCCGGCCTTTCGGCCATCATCGCCATTGCCGTGGCTTCTATCGTGGGCGTCATTTTCGGCACCGTCCCGGCGGCGCGCGCAGCGCAGTTGGACCCTGTAGAGGCCTTGCATTACGAATAGGCTTCTTCCTTGTCCCGAGCGAGGCTTTTTTCTGAAGCCCCGAAGCGGCAGCGAGGGGTCCCTATAGCCACGGTGATTCTGTGCTTTTGATGTTGACGCCAGCGCAATGTGCCGGGCAAGCAACCCCGCCTTGCTGATTCTCGTCTCGGATTTCTCGATGCGGTAGGGACCCCTCGCTGCCGCTTCGGGGTTTCAGAAAAAAGCTGTGCTCGGGACGAAGAGTGCAAGAAAACAGCCGGGCTGGTTGGCCCGGCTGTTTTCGATTGTATGAATGATGCGGCTACATCACCAGCGCTATGCTCTCCAGCTCTTTATGCAGAGACTCCACGTCATATCCCTCGATTCGGCCCGCTGCATCCAGAGCTGATTCCGGCGAAACGCCGTAACCGCGTCCGACTAAAAACATTTTCAAAAGTTCCGCTGTCTGGAATGAATCCAACCCTCCCTGCAGGAGTTCATTCCTAAGCGCTGCCACTTCAGCTACTGAGAATTTTTCTCCCATAGGTCACCTCCGACCCTTATACCTTCCTGCAATATTAGACACACAACACTATCTCTTTGTTGCAGGAAAAATGTGAGCCCCTCGCACCGTGGTAACAGGACAAAAGTAATTCCGCGCCCTTGCCGTACTCTGCGTTTGCGATGCGTGTCACCGTACCAGAGTTGCTTACAAAACTTATCGGACGCATACAGAACTTATTCGTCACCTGCTTTATTCCTGTTTAGTCCGCCATCTTGCTGAGATGAAGGTCGAAAGCCGCTTTGGGCAGCAACGACGTCAGCTCGAAAGCGCGGAATCTGTCACCCACAAGCTCCCTTTGGCGATACAATCCCGGCTCGCTGTCCACGGTTTCGTGCCTGGCCTGCCAGTCATCCAGGAACTGCTGCGCTTCTTTGACGCTGACCTCGCGACGATCGCCGGCCGTAGTCAGCGCCTCAGCCGCGTACGACTGAAGCAGCTTGGGCCAGTATTTGTCCAACAGCGCCGTGCTGGCGAACAAATCAGCCCACACGATGCGGCCTTTCACTGCTACTACGACCCCAACTGCCTTTTGGTTCCGCAACTGCTTGATTAAACTCTCATACGACTTCTGCATCGGCTCGGTGATGGATTCCACCTGTTTTTGCACCCCAGCGTTTTCGCGCGCCGCCGCATATGAGCTTGTGGCATCGAGCTGGCGCGTGTACTCCCTTCCCATGCCGCCACCGCCTCCGGCCCCTGAGCCCACGCCAACTCCCGATCCCGTTCCGGAACCGGAGCCCGCTATCGCTACCGGTGGCGCAGCCGCCTCAACGCTCATGGTCATGCTGCTCTTTGCTTTGTTGACTTCAGCCCACACCTGCTGCTGGTCCTTTTCGACCATCGCTTTCTTACGTACGCTGGGCTGGGCCATCACGGATGCATGCGTATCGAACTTGCTCGACGTCTCGATCCAGCGATGAGGTTCGACACAGAAAACGCCCAGGTCCACGGGATCGCTCTCCGACGGCACAATCCGGTCTTTCGCCACCACGCGGTCCTGCTTGCCGCCGGTGACGATCTCGCCGGCCAGCAGGATCAACGGGCGTTGTGAGTTGTTGACCAGGACGAGACTGTTGACCTGCGCGCCGCGATAATTCTGCGGCACCGGCCGCCTCTGCATCGTGGAATGCAGATTGCCCGCTTCGGTGACCACGACTTCTCCCGAGCGAATGCCTTCATCGAGAGTCAAGAATCCGGTTGTGTCATGGGTTTTGGTGGAAACCACCGGAAAGATCGTGAGGTCGCCGTGCGTAATGGGATCCAGAAGCTTGTAATCACTCGCAATAGGCGCCGGATCCCCGGCAATCCCCGCAGGCGCTGACGGCGCTGCCAGCGCGACGGCCAGAGTCATCAAAAGAACTCCGACAAACAGCTTTTTCATAAGAAACTCCCTCCAACCCAGCCCCCCGTTATTTCCTTCTGAAAGAATGCAGAAAAGCAGGCTTCTTGCGGGTAAAATTGGGTATTCGCATGAGTTCTGGGCCCAGGCCGGTTGAGACAGCAGCTCTGGTGGTCCGTGATCTTTTCGAGAAGAGCAGCGGGCATCGCTACGGCCTGAGCGAGCGCGACTTCGGCTGCATCCTGGAACAGGTGGCGGCCAAGTATCTGCCCGGCGCCGCGCAGCTAGAGCGGGAACAGTTCTGGCGAGAGCTCAAACTGGAAGAACTGGCTTTAGCTCGGGCCTGTGCAGCGGGCCATGAACAAGCCTGGCAGGCCTTCCTAATCCGTTATCGGGAAAAGCTTTACGACATTGCCCGCGGGATCACCAAAGAGGATTCACAGGCCCGCGATCTGGCCGATTCCATTTATGGCGACCTTTACGGTACCGCTGAGAGAGACGGCTGCCGGGTTTCGCGGCTGAATTTCTACATGGGACGGGGATCCCTTGAAGGCTGGCTGCGCACGGTAGTGGCCCAGGAATTCGTCAACCGCTACCGCAAGCGCAAACGGCTGGTGAGCCTTGAAGAACAGACCGAAGAAGGGGTACAGTTCTCGGCAGCAGATTCCGATCCGGCGCCGTCGCCGGACAGCCGCTTAGGGGCCGCGGTTGATGACGCTCTAGGACAGCTTGGGCCAGAAGACAGGCTGGTCCTGGCGTCCTACTACCTGGATAACCGCACGCTGACCGAGATTGGCCGGTTGGTGGGTGTACATGAGTCCACCGTGAGCCGCCGCCTGGAGAAGCTGCTGAAGGGCCTTAGGAAACAGGTCATGGCCGGGCTGGTGGCCAGGGGCATGAACCGGGGTCAGGCTGAAGAGGCCCTGGAGTCGGATGTACGCTATTTGCACGTAGATGTGAGCAGAAAGCTGCAAGAAAATCGTCCTGCAGCGTTCCAAGAAGATAAGGGTTCCGATTGAAGATGTCTGAATTGTCTAATGCACTGCGCTTGAGGCTCGCGTCCCGCGAGGAGCCACAGGTCCACCCCGACGCCGACACCCTGACTGCCTACCTGGAGCGACTCCTGCCCGCCCCCGAATGCAATCAGGTGCTTGAGCACCTTGCCCTGTGCAGCCAGTGCCGCGATGTACTAACTCTCAGCCTGCCTGAACAGCCTGAGCTGGCCGAAGACCGCACGCTTGTGATGGCCCCGCCCGCACGGCGTGGCTGGCGCTGGATTTTGGCAAGGCCGGCGTTGGGGCTGGCGGCTTCGGTGGCTGGCCTGGCGATCGTGACTACCCTGATCCTCGAGTTGCCGCGCCCGACCATGCAGAAGTCTGCCGGGCAGCCCGCGTCACTGGCTCCAGCCGGCAGCACCGCACCCGCTCCGTCTCCTGAGCAGCCCAAGACCGTGACATCCGAACCGGCGCCATTCGCGCTGGCCGACAAGAGCGTGCGCGATACGGAGCTGCATGCCGGCGTTGCCGGCCTGGCGGTGAATCCTCCCCCGGTTTTGACTGCAGAAGTGGCAAGGGCGCAATCGACCCCGAAGGCGGACGGCTCGTCCGTGGGCGGACCCTACGTCAACACGCAGATGTTTTCGAACGATGCGAGCAATGCCGCGCCACCGGCAAACGAACTGCCTTCCGCGCCGGCGCCACGTATTGCGGCGGCGGACCAGAATGGACTGCTGAGCAATGAGACCCAATTGAGCTACGCGGACGCGCCTCACCAAACTCAAAGCAGCAAGCCGGTACGCATGTTCACGCCGCGCCCCAGTTCGACCAGCCATTTTCCGCTGTCTATGGTGACGACATTGGGATCAACTGTTGGGCGCGATGCCAAGCAGTTGTTCTTGAGACCCAGCAGCGCCCCCATCAACACCTTCGGGCTCGGCGGCAAGGCTATGGGCGCAGCTGGCCAGTTCAATCCGACGGAACCGTCCTCGGAGGTCGCTGCCGCAAGTCCCCCGGCTGGGAAAGATGTCACCGATCTTGATCAATCGCGCGCGTTTACAGCGCGGGCTCTGGCCGGCGCCAATGCGAACCAGAGGGAAGCCGTGGTTAGTGTAGACGGGCTCGCAGGAAGAACCGGAACAACCGTGACCGCATGGAAGGTCGGCGGCAGCAAATTGTTGAAGCTGAGCGATTCCGGCGCCTGGGTGGAAGCATACCCGGTGGCCGAGGGCATCGACTTCTCCGTCGTCTCCAGCCACGGTTTGGACATCTGGGCCGGAGGCGGGAATGCCGCCCTGGTCCATTCCCGCGACGGCGGCGCCACCTGGGAAAGGATCACGCTGGGCTCATCGGCCACGGGAACCATCACTAGCATTGAAGCCGGCGGCTTGAAGCTGGCAGTCAAGAGTTCATCGGGCCAGAGCTGGGCGAGTCCGGATGGCGGGAGAACCTGGGTATTGCAAGACTGATCTCGCCGGACAGCATTAGCCACAATTCCTCACGAAACATGCCTGCGTCAAAACCTTCTCCCGCTCCCGGAGATATATAATCCACGCGATGATTTGGAAAGTCGGTCTGTTGATTTGGTTCGTGGCTATGGCCCTGTCCGTCCTGGCCAAGGCCCAAGGCCGCGTCTGGATGATGCGGCTGTTTATCGGCGGCTTCTGCCTGCTCGTGCTGGGGCTGTTCATCGAAGTGATCCGAAGAGTGATCTGAAAGGGAACGCTTACGCCGATACCAACGATCCCACCTTCTCCCCGGCCACCACGCGCTTGATGTTCCCAGGCACGTTCAGGTTGAAGATCACGATAGGCAGGTTGTTTTCCTGGCAAAGCGAGATGGCGGTGGCGTCCATCACGCGCAGGCCGCGCTTGAGGACTTCCAAATACTGAATGGTCTCAATCTTCTTGGCGCTGGTGACCAGGCGGGGATCGGCGTCGTAGATGCCGTCGACTTTGGTAGCTTTCATGATCACGTCGGCCTTGATCTCCATGGCGCGAAGCGAAGCCGCGGTGTCGGTGGAGAAATAAGGATTGCCGGTGCCGCCGGCAAAGATGACCACGCGCCCTTTCTCCAGGTGCCGGATCGCGCGGCGACGGATGAAAGGCTCGGCCACCTGGTTCATCTCAATCGCCGACATCACGCGAGTACGAACATCCTGCTTCTCCAAGGCGTCCTGCAGGGCCAGCGAGTTGATGACCGTGGCCAGCATGCCCATGTGGTCGGCGGAGACGCGGTCCATGTCGCGGGCCTGCTCGGCTACGCCGCGAAAAAAATTGCCGCCGCCCACCACCAGCGCGATCTCCACGCCCATTTCCTGGACCTCGCGGATCTCCGCGGCGATGGCATGAATGCGGTTGGTTTCAACGCCAAAGCCTTTGTCCCCGGCCAGGGCTTCGCCGGAGAGCTTGAGCAGGATGCGTTTGAAGGCAAGCATGACTGGAAGTAAGTATAGCAGTCGGAGACCAGCAATCAGCATTCAGCACTCAGGAGTCAGCGCTAAGCACACTCTCGAACGCATGACTGCGCGCGATAGAGCAGGCCTTTCAGGCCTCTTACCCATTCGACAATTTTCATGGCACGGGGTGGAGCAGGATTTAAGGCCTTTGCCCGCTCGACAGATGTTCACGGCACGGGGTGGAGCAGGCCTTCAGGCCTGCGGTAAGGAAGTAAAAGACACCGGCTTTAGCCGCTGAGGTAATGGTTCTAATTTGACCGAGTCTCTGACGCCGGTCAACAAAGTAGGCCGGCTCGGATGTTGCTCCTCAGATGAGGAACAGTCAAGTAGTACCTCGGTGGCTGAAGCCGGTATGTTGCTTGAGCTTACCGCAGGCCTGAAGGCCTGCTCCACCCTCTAAGTTCCGAAGCCTCATCAATCGGCGCCGACCTGCAGGCTCCGGCTTTAGCTGTGCTAATTGCTAAGCGCTAATTGCTAACTGCTATTCCGCCCGCAGCGCGACCACGGGATCGACCTTAAGGGCCCGGCGCGCGGGAATCAACGCCGCCAGAGCAGCGGTAGCAGCCAGCAGCAAAGCAGCCCCGGCGTAGCTGAACGGGTCCCAGTTGCTCACACCGTAGAGATATTCCCGCAAGACAGTGGAAAGGCCTGCGGCCAGCGCCAGACCCGCGGCAATGGCTAAGCCGATGGGCCTAACGAAACTGGACACCATGTTACGGACCAAGCCCGCGGGGCTTGCGCCCAGAGCGATGCGAATCCCGACTTCCCTGGTCCTCTGGGAAACGCTGTAGGCAACCACACCGTAGAGTCCAACGATCCCCAGCACCAGCGCCAGTCCTCCCATTCCGCCGACAATCGCGGCCATTTTCCCTGAATCGCCCATACGATCGTAAAAAATCGTGCTCAGGAGTTGGACATTGGGGCTGAGCGCCGGGTCGGCCGCGCGGGCCACGTCCGAGACTGTGCCCAGGAGTGTTTGCGGCGCTTGCGATGTTCGCACCAGCAGATACGTGGTATTGGCTCTGTTTTCTTCCACCGGCATGTAAACGATGGCATCGTCACCGTTGCGCAACGCGGTGAGGCGCGCGTTCCCCACCAAGCCGATCACCGGCAGCTTTCTGGGGCCAGACTCGAATGTCTGCTGCAGCGGATCTTTGGCCGGCCACAAAGCGCGCGCACAGGATTCGCTCAGGATGGCCACGTCTTTGTCTGCTGCGGTAAAGTCGCGTCCGCGCAACAGCGGGATCGCCATGGTCGCAAAAAAGCCCGGCGAGATCTGGTTGAAGTGCACATTGACATTAACGTCGCCGTGAGCGCGTTGAAAGGAAGCACTGGTTCCCAAGGGTGGGTTGGTAACCAGAACGGCCAATGCCACACCCGGCACCTGCCTCAGGCGTGACTCGAGCTCCCGCATGTAGCTGACCGCCTTATCCGGCGTGTAGCCATGCGCGTAGAGCTGGGGATCGATGGTGATGACGCGCGTGTAATCGAATCCGGGGTCGGAATTGTAGGCATGATAAAGCGCTCGCACCAGCAGCGCGGATACCACGAGCAGTACGCAACTTGCTGCAACCTGCGTGCTCATGAAGATGGCGCGCGCCCGCGATTTGCGGTACGACTGTCGTGAGGCTTGGCGGGCCGGCGGGAGTCCGAACAACACGCAGGCGAGGATGCCGATCAGCAGCGTGAAGAGACTGGTTCGCCAGTCGGGCGCCGTGTCCAGAACTCCCTGCCCGCCGATCCAACGGAGTAGCGGGTGCGAGACGTTCCAACTCAAGAAGAACCCGGCCGCCGATCCCAACAGAGCCAGCAACAGGTTTTCTGTCATCAACTGGCGTACGATTCGCCGCCGCGTGGCGCCCAAGGACAACCGAATGGAGATTTCGCGTTCCCGGTTGGCGGCATGCCCCAGCAGCAAGTTGCCCAGATTGGCGCAAGCTGTAGCCAGAATCAGGAGCACCAAGGCCGCAAACAGACCGAACATCGGCAACATACCCGAATCAGCGGGATCAAGATTCTCCGCGTATCCGCCCGGCTTGGCAACCAGACTGAAGTCCTTGGGGAGTGCTCCGGGATGCTGTTGCGCGAGTTCTTGCGAGAGCGGAACCAGGGAAGCCTCTGCGGCCTTGATGGTAGTCCCGGGTTTGAGCCGGCCGGACATGTGTACGCCGTCATCGTTGATGTCAAAGTTGGTAAGCAGCTTGTTCCCGGGGACGAAGTAGTTGAGCCTGGAGAGCATCAGCCAGACTCCGTTTTCTTCGGCGTTATCCGGATCGAGTCCCGAAAAATCAAACGCCGTGACTCCAATGACGGTCGCCGGATGCTGGTTCAGCCGGATCGTCCGGCCCACGACGGTTGCGTCGCCGGCAAAGTGGTTCTGCCAGTAGCGATACCCCAGCACTACCACGGGCGCCGCATCCGGCGCTTCGTCAGTCTTTGGGTCGAAGAGCCGGCCGTAGGCGGCGGAGGGGCCAAGTTCGCTGAAGTAATTGCCGCTGACCAGGCCGACGTGTACCTCCTCGTTGGTCTCGCCGCTCAGGGTGAGAGTTGTGGAGGTCTGCGCCAGTACGGTGGAGAGCGCGCTGCTGTTGTCACGATAGAACATGGCGGCGGGATACGGGACTTCCGTGGAAGACATGGTGGGCGAGGTTGCCGAGAACCGGACCAGGGAATGCGGATCGCGTACCGGCAGCGGCTTGAAGAACATAACGTCCACAAGGTTGAACGCGGTCACGTTCACGCCGATGCCCAGGGCCAGAACGGCAATTGCTGTGAATGCCAGCGCCGGCGATTTTCTCAGCAGGCGAACTCCGAAGCGCAGGTCCTGGAACACGCGGTCCAGCCAGCCCCAGCCCCAGGCTTCATGCGACCGTTCGCGCAGCAATGCCGGGTTCCCGAAGTCTTTGCGATTGTCCGCCGACATCATCTCGAGGTGGGCTTCCATATCGTTCTCGAGCTCACGTTTCAGCCTGCGCCGGTTCAGCAGGTAGTAGAGACGCCGGGAAACTTCGCGCATGAATCCTCCCTGGGCCTGAAAAGACGGCTTGCATCACACGGGCATCAATGTTTCTTCATCGCCGCGATTCGCTTCTGCGCCAGCTCCGTGAACTGCTTCTTCCTGTCCGCACTCAGGCTGGCGTCACTTTGCGCCAGAGCCAGCTCTTTCTGCGAGACGGCGATAGCCTGCTCCGCCTGCCCCGCGGCGGCATAGGCGTCACCCAGGCTGTCATAGGCGTTGGCTGAATTGGGGTAATCCGTGGTTGCCAGCTTGAAAACCGAGATCGCGTCCCCTGTCTTCTTGTCGCGCAAAAGCCCGTAACCGGTCTGATTCAAGACGCCCTCGTTGAGCAGGTCGGAATCGGGATTCTTCTTGCGGTCGTCGCGATACGCCTGTTCCGCCTTCTCCCATCCCGAACTGCTCAGCAGCTTGAGAAACCGCGACTGGTTCAACGGAATGCTGACGGTTGGCTTGACCAGGCCCTTCTCCACCGCGAAATCGAGCAGTGTGGGATAGAACTGGACGAAGGTGTGCTCCACGGCGGCGTGTTCACCGTGGCACTTGTTGCAGCCAGCCCCTTCGAGATCTCCGACGGTCTCGCCCGGATTGAAGCCGTAGTAGCTCCATTCATTCGGCCGCGAAGAATCTTTGACCTCCACGTCCAGCCCGTGGAAGCTGTCCTGGTAATGCCCCCCTTTGTTGATGGAGCCGTGGCTGGCTGGAGAGTATATCTCTACGATGAACATGCTCTTGTCCGGCCATTTCCCGTTCTGCGTGAAGCCCCGATAGGCCTCCGGCGTCACGTAGACGTTGGTAAACATGGGATTGTTGCCGGTGCCGTTGGAGTAGTTCATGCCGAAGCCGGAAGTCAAGAAAACCCACTCCCGATAGTTGGCGGGAAGAGCCAGCTTGCCCTCAGGAGTGTATACCGGGTGGTTGGTTGCGGACTCGTTGGCAGCAACATGACGGGCGCTCCAGCCCGCGAACGTCACCAGGCTTGCCAGTAGAACAACGATCAAGCTCAGGATGATTGCAATGCGTTTCATTTCACGTCTCCTTCGACACCCGATCTTGGCACTACTCCGTCCGCAGTGCGATCATGGGATCCACGCGGGTAACGCGGCGCGCGGGAATGTAGCTTGCAACCAAGGCCACCGCGAACAACACCAGGGCCACGCCGGCGAAGGTCAGCGGATCCGTCACAGTGGTCTTGAACATGAATGTCTGCATGACGCGCGAGGCCAGTAAGGCGCCGATCAGTCCGATGGCCAGACCGATCACGATCGTCCGCATGCCCTGCAGCAAAATCATGCGCATCACCTGGGAGCGTTGCGCGCCCAACGCCAGGCGGATTCCGATCTCGCGAGTCCTCTGACTGACGAGGAGGGCCGTCACTCCGCTCAAGCCTGTGGCTGCGATGGCCAAAGCCAACGCCGCGAACAGGCCGAGGAGCAGGCTGGTGAGCCGTGTGGCTGCCAACGTGTCCCCACGCAACTGGTCGAGCGTTTTAATGTGGGTGATGGGTTGGTCGGGATCGACGGAGTACACCGCCGCGCGCAGCTGTTTGACGTAGTTCATAGGATCGCCCGAGGTTCGCACCATCAGGGTGGATGCGCTATCAGGCATTTGCTCAAAAGCCGTGTAGATGGTATCTACGGGGTTCTTGTCGAGGCCGTACTGATTGACGTCTCCGACCACGCCCACGATCTTGAAATGCCGCTTCTTGTCGTCCTCCGGGAAGGAAATCCTCCGATCCACGGGATCTCCATTGGGAAAGTAGTGCTTCGCGAGGCCCCGGCTGACGATGACGACCGGGGGCGCATCGGCGTTGTCCTGGCCCGTGAAGAATCTTCCGCTGATCAGCGGCACACCTAATAACTGGAAGGCTTCCGGGCTCGCGACTTGAATATTGGTCTCCGGCTTCTCTCCCTCGGTGAGCGGGTGGTCGTCGATAACGAACGCTATTTTCTGCGGACCGTTCGGGGCCAGCGGCGCGCCGCTGTTCAAGGCCACGCCTTGGATCCCCGGCGTTCCCTCGAGCTTTTGCACCACGCGGGTATAAAAGCTCTTGACCGCAGTCTCATTCATCTTCATGCCGGCGCTCGAATACTTGTTGAACGTCAGCGGAATGACGGCGCTCAACACGTTTTCACCGTTGTAGCCCCCATTGACCTGTTGCAGCCGGACGAAGCTGCGGATCATCAGGCCCGCGCCGATCAACAGCATGAAACTGATCGCCACCTGCGCCATGGCCAGGAGGTTACGCATTCTGTGACGGCTGCTCTTCTCTGTGGCGGCGTTGCTGTTTTCCTTCAGGGAGTTGACCAGATCGACCCGTTGCGAAAACGCGGGGATTGATCCGAAGGCCAGGCCGGTCAAGACCGACACCGTCAACGTGAACAGCAGGACGGGGAGGCTGATGGTCACCTCGGCAGCGCGCGTGGTGAAGCGGCCGGCGAAGGTGATCAGCAACCCCACGCATCCCGAAGCGAGCCAGAGGCCCAAGGCTCCTCCGCCTAGGCTCAATAGCGTGCTTTCGGTGAGTAACTGGCGTACCAGTCTTCCGCGGCTGGCGCCCATGGCGGCGCGTACCGCCAATTCCTGCTCGCGGCGCATCATGCGCGCCAATGCCAGATTGGCTACGTTGGCGCAAGCGATCAGAAGCACCAACCCTGCGGTCCCCAGCAACACCAGCAACAACGGGCGTACATCCTCGGTCAGCTTCTTGTGCAGGCTGTCCAGGGTCGACGTAAAGCCTCGAGTGACGGGGTAATTCTCCGGGTAGGCTTGTTGGAAGCGAGAGGCGATCAGGGACATATCCGCTACGCCTGACTGAACCGTTTCACCGGGCTTGAGCCGGCCGAAAAGCAACATCATGCGGTCGTTCCGGTCAGCCTTCATCATGTCGGAGGAGCGGTAGGGACACGCCACCGTTGGCATGTAGACATCGTTCTCTTGCGGGTACTGCGGCACCGGCGGCAGCACGCCGACAACGGTGTGGACCTTGTCATTCATGCGGAAGCGCCGGCCTATGATCTTGGGGTCGCCGCTGTAGTGCTGTTTCCAGTAGGGATAGCTCAGCAAGAGGACGGCGTCGGCGCCGGGAGTGTCGTCGGAATCGGTAAACAACCTGCCCAGATAGGGCTCGATGCCCAACATGTCAAAAAAATGTGCGGATACCACGCCGGTGCGGACCCTCTCCGGCTCTTTGCCGTCCAACAGGACAAACCCCATCCCGTGGTATTCCTCAACCTGGGCCAACGAACGGCTTTGCGCGCGATAGTCCTGGATTTCCTTCACGGAGAATCCCGCATCGTCGTCTCGATTCTCCTTGGTAAACTGCTGCCGCAGGACCACCAGTTGCTGTCCCTGCGCATAGGGCAGAGGCTTCAGCAGCACGCCATAGACTACGCTGAACAGGGCTGTGTTCACGCCGATGCCTAGCCCTAAAGCCAGCAGCGCCACCGCGGTGTAACCGGGGCTCTTACGCAGCATGCGGAAGCCGTAACGCAAATCCTGCAGAAAACGGTCCAGCCAGCTCCAGCCCCAGGCTTCATGCGCGCGCTCTTCGAGAAGCAGCCGGTTGCCGAAGTCCTTCTGCTTCTCCTGGCCCAGCAGCTCGCGATGCACCGCCATATCGTTCTGCAGCTCCTGTTCGAGCCGGCGGCGGTGAAACAGGTAATAGATTCTCCGGAAAAACTCGCCCATAACTCCTCCTCAGGCGCTAGGCTTTGGCCAGCACGGCCGTAATACCCTGCAGCACACGGTCGAAGTCGTTCATCTCCGATTGCAACTGCTTGCGGCCCGCCGCCGTCAGGCGGTAGAAACGGACTTTGCGGTTGGTCTCAGAGATGCCCCACTCGGCTTGCACCCAGCCTTTCAGCAGCATGCGCTGCAGCGCCGGGTAGAGCGAGCCTTCTTCCACTTGCAGCAGGTCGTTGGAGAGCTGGTGAATGCGCTGGGCAATCGCGTATCCGTGCAGCGCGCCCGGTTGCAGCACGCGCAGCACCAACATGCCCAAGGTGCCGGGAAGCATTTCATTCTTAGCCATAGGATTCCAAGGCCTAGCTTACCTATGCCTAGAGACGTTGGTCAAGAAGATTGGTGAGCCCGAGCAAGAGAATATTTTTGGGTTGCCGCGCTTACGTTGTTTACCTGGGTTGCCTAAGCACCCGACCCGCGTGCTGCGGGTTAAAGCTGGAATGAACTCTGCAAGATCCATCCACCGCGACACCCCATCCCGAAGGCCCGCGACCCTGAGCTGGCGAAGGGAGTGAGCCGAGGGATCGGCTCCGCTGCCGCTACGCGTGAGCCGAGAACTTGTCTCCCCCGAGGACGCCCCGCCATCCCAACTCATCGCCCGTCAAGCACAACGCTGATATCGTTCCAGACGAGCCAATGCGGGTTCAGATTTTCGGCGCCGTGACGCGTGTAAAAGCGGCGCGCCACGGTGTTGGCCGGATTGACGTCCACGCAAATCCGCCGTGCTTTCTGGCCGGTGAACCATGCAGCGAGCAGCCGCAACAGCTCGGACGCAACTCCGGTTCCTCGATGCCCGGGAACCACGTCGATCCACTCCAGCTCGCCATCGCAACCGTAGCGGCGCGTGAGGTGTCCGGCGATCAAGCCCACCAGGGACTCGTCTTCGCACGCCACATAAATGACGCGCGGCAGCAGCGCCTGCCGAGGATGGATTTCGCAATCCAGGTAACCCGTGATGCGCCTTCGCCAGTACTCTTCGGTTTCCCAGTCGGCGGCACGGATGCGCGCCATGGCGGGGACGTCGGATTTGCCGGCTTGTCTGAAGTGCATGGCGCTGCTGGGACCGTTCATGAGTCTGCGTCCTTTGCCAATCGTTGCAGCAATTCGTCGACCTCCGCATAACCTGACGGAAACTCGACGCCGCTCACCGAAGCTCCCGCCCGCATCAGCGCTTCAAAACCGCGCGCTCGCCAATCCAAACCATCTCCGAGTCGTGTGGACACTGTCTTACGCCGACCGCTGGGCAGAGAATGGCGCCACTCTAATGCGCTACACTTCGCCACGGAGGGCTGCCGCCATACGCGGGTCGGACTGCACTTTATCCCGCGCACGCCGGCGGTTTTCATCGTACTCGTACCATTCGGGGTCCAGCTTTGCGCCGGCCCGAACCAGCAGGGCAACCGCTTCATAGTAGGATCCGCGTCCAGCCGGATGCGGCCTCGCGCCCCAGCCGTAGAGCGCCCATCCCAGGGGCGTTCCGCCGTAGCTGTCATCTCTGGCATCGACCGGTGCGCCGCGTTCCAGCAGTAGCCTGACGGTGTCCGCGTGGCCGCCGTGCGCGGCCCAATGCAGCCCGGTCTGTCCGTCATGGGGGAGTTTCGCGTCGAGGCCGATCCCCGTTTCTAGAAGGAAATTGACGACGCTGGTTCGGCCGAACTCGCACGCCCAGGCGTACCCATTGCTTCTCTGCTTCTGGCTGGCCGGCGGTTTGAGGCTGCGGTCGTGGTTGAAGAAGCTCTGAACCACCTCGAGCCGTCCGACACCGGCGGCGGCCTCCAGATCCAGGCTGGCACCGCGATTCGCAAGGTGCTCGGCGGCCTCACCGCGCCCGTTACCCAGACAGCTTTTGACCGCGCTGCCTACATCCGGACCGTCGATCATCGCACCATGAGCGATCAGCAGATCCAGCAGCCGGAGTTGGACTCCTGCCTCTTCGGGATGACAACTGGTGGCGGTCAGGCCGAGAGTCGTAGACCGGCCGCAATAAGCGTTCGACTCCGCGTTGACATCCGCTCCGGCGTTCAGCAGCAGCCTTGTTATTTCTACAATGTTCTTCGGCGTCTTCTGGCGAAAGTCCTCGACTCCATTCGCCGAGACATAATGAAGAAGGGTGGAGCGGTGCTCGCGTGTGGAACGCGCGCGCGCCAGGTCGGGATCCTCGCCGAGCAGCTTGGCAAGCGTGGCCGCATCGCCGTCGACGATGGCGTCCACCGCGGCTTCGAACCTGGAGACAGACGAATACGCACGCGCCAGCCCTTGCAGATGCCCGGCGAACTTCGGCCAGCTTGCGAATCCGTGCCCGCGCGCGACGAAGAACTGCGCGTCGGCCAGGGTACACCGGGCGGCGCGTTCCTTGGTCTCCTTGAACTTCTGCCAGTGCCTGGCCATGCGTTCCGCTTCGTGGTCGATCTGTCTGCGAAGGTTGTGGGTGATCTCCCGGCCCTGAAGGCGCGCGATGGTTTCCGCCCAGCGCGCGACCCAGCCACGGACGGCGCCAGGATCGGCTGACTTGCAGGCATGTTGAAGGTCCTTAGCGAGCTTCTTGTATTGCTCGAGGTTGGGACGCGGCGGGAGGGGAAATGCGTCAGACATACGAATCTCCTTTCACTGCATGCCCGGTGTCCGCATCAGATCAGGCTGAAAGAAGGCTCGTAACCTTCGATCTTTTCCGTAAGGTGGGCACGGCCCTTTCCGCGGACTGGATGCGCCCTTCGCGCTCAGGGCCCAATCTAACGCTGGCCTATTGGTGAAGTCAATCGGTGTGCTTCCGGGCGGGCAACTCAGACTCGGGAGCGGTGACTCTTATCCAGCAGAACCGGTTTCGAGATCTCAGGCCGCATGAGTTCAAGGAATCGCGATGAGGTTCAACATGAAAAAACTGATGATCGTGTGCCTGATGTGCGCTGCCTTCCTTCCCGCCGCTTGGGCGGACTCGGGCGAAACGGAAAAAGACAGGATCAAGGACTCGAATGACGTATTGAAAGACATTCTGGAAGCGCCGGACAAAGGCGTCCCTATGAGCGTCTTGGACGGCACCAAGTGCGTCATCGCAATTCCCAGCGTCAAGAAAGCGGCTTTCATTATCGGCGCCAGCTATGGCCGCGGCGTCATGACTTGCCGAACCGGGGATGATTTCAAAGGACCTTGGAGCGGCCCCATCATGATGGCCACGGAGAGCGGCAGCGTGGGTTTCCAGATCGGCGGCCAGGGGACGGACTTCGTCATTCTGGTACTGAACGATGACGGAGCCCGGGCGATCATGAAGAGCAAGGTCAAGCTGGGCGCTGACGCCAGCATAGCTGCCGGCCCTGTCGGCAGAACCGCCGAGGCTGCTACTACCGGGTCCATGAGGGCTCAGATGCTCTCTTACTCGCGCTCCCGCGGCGTCTTCGCAGGCGTCTCGTTATCGGGTGCGAGTCTTCGAGTCGATGGCGACGCCAACAAGAATCTCTACGGCGAGAAGGTCGCTCCGCAGCAGATCATGAAAGGCGAAGTCCCCGTGCCGGACGCAGCTAAGCCGCTGATCGAAACCGTAACCAAGGCGACTGAGAAAGCGAAACAAGAGAAACCGCCAGGCAACTAGCTGTCTCCCATGGGCGCTGCCTCATTCCGTGGTTAACATCTACTTCTTCTGGCCCGGATGGGGCGCGCTCGGGATCTGATCTCCGGGCGCGGAGACGGCTCCCCGGTTGGCCTTCTCCCAAGCCCGCACCTTGCTGGGCTGACGCTTCCCGGGTCAGCAGTTTCCCCAGCGGATCATAGAGTAAATAGACACCTTTTTCATTGTCTCTGCAGCATAGCAGGTCGGCGGCGATCAACTTCCTTCAGGCGCTCAACATCGCCACCATCCGCCTTGGTTGTTGGTTCCAACGCAGATCTTCCGACGTGATTATGGAATCAAAGGCTGGCCGAGTTGCTGCAGCAGTTTGTTCACGATGTCCCGCGAAAGTTTTCGCGGCAGAACTGCCTTGAACCCGCCGGATTCGATTCCCATTTCCGCCGGCAGAATAAAAAACGACGCTATCCGTGTAAACAGGTTGCATCGAATCCAGATTTCAAGGGCCAATGTCCCGTTTTCCTGGTGAATGGAGACCATCGTCGGGGCTACCCAAAAGCCGATCCCCTTCTGATATAGCTTTCCGGAGTCCGGGGAGGCCTTATGCAAGAAACCATTGGCGCTGGCCCAGCCTTCGATCAATGGCCAAACGTCTCCGTTGGGCCGAAAGGAAATCTGAGTCCGTTTGGTCATGCCAGTTACCTCTGCGTGGCGTAGCGGTTGCCGGACTGGGATTCTAATCTCGCCGGCCGGATATGAGAAGGCCGAAGCTTTTGTTATTCTCGGGGTGGGCTTGAGTCCCGGGAGCATATGCGTTTTCTTATCGCGATTGTTGCAATTTCTTCCATCGCCGCTCATGGCCAGCAACCATCGGCGCTGGTTGCAGCGGGTTCGTCTCCGCCTTCGCTGGCGCTGCCTGAAGAGAAGCACCTGCGCAACGTGCGCCAGCTCACCTTCGGCGGGCAGAATGCCGAAGCCTACTGGTCGCACGACGACAAATACTTGATCTTTCAGCACCAGGGCGAGGGTGTTCCCTGCGACCAGATTTATACGATTCCCGTCGATACGCCGGATGGCAAACCTGCCGTGCCCAGGCTGGTGAGCACGGGCAGGGGCCGCACCACGTGCAGCTACTTCTTCCCCGCCGGCGACCGCATACTGTTTTCGTCCACGCACGCCGCCGGC
>DATDGY010000280.1:0-3721 GCA_036521855.1 Candidatus Angelobacter sp. | reverse complement strand
CATCGGCCAGGCACACGAAGCTGTGGGGGGGTTAGGCAAGGTAACGGACCAGTTCAATAACAGCAACACCCCATCTCCATCAATGCCTCCTGCTGATGGGTTTACGGCAGAATACCTGGAGGTCGAGTTTATCGACCCCGCCAAACATTCCGATATTGTTCGGCGAGAGATGATCGACCGCATCGGGGCGGTCGCGCGAGCCAACAACACAGCTGCAAGCGCTCCTCTTACCCCGATTACGATCGGGAACGACGTCCCTCTTGAACTGGCAGGCATCTATGCGTTGGCCTTCGCGGCGGGGCCGCTCAATCCAACATTGCCGCTCCGGCGCCTGTCATCGACCAAGGGGCTGATCGAAGACGCCGAGGCCATCCGGCGTATGCAGCCGTCGCAAAACGTGCCGCTTTCGTCTGAAGATCAGCAGCGCATGGTGCGCGTCCTGGATAAGTTTCCGGCGCTGCTCCAGGCGTCGGCCGAGAGCGTACTCGCAGTTTCACAACGTTTCGCGCAGAGCTTACGTATTGGTGGATCCCCGGCACTTTTTTATGAGTCGACGCCCCGGCTGGTGATCGCCAGCTTCGATTTAACTAGCGGACTGGCACTGGACCTGCGGCGCAACACACTCCGAGTCCTTGCCCGTAAGGCGTCGGCATCGGAACTGGTACGAGCGAATGTAGAACGAAGCGTAGCCGACGCTGCAATTGAGGGCGACGTGCTGAGGCTCAAAGCGGGACCCAGACAAATTGCCGCGATCAATATTTTTGATCAGGCACGGACGCAACGCATTCGGTTAATTGCAGTCCGCGGGGGCACGCCTGCGACCTCGGTGCAAACGTCTGATATAGCGCGCGCGCGAATGGCAGATGCAGCTGCCGGCAGTCTGCTCATCGCTCCCGAACGGACGCCCTCCGCGGATCCATCTCACTTCGCGTGGTGGAAACTCGACCCATCGACCGGCGAGGCAATCAGTAAGCTGGATACCGGGCTTAATGGCTTCCAGGAGCTGGCGGAAGAGGCAAGCATCGAAACCCGCGTGATCTCGCCGATGGCTAGGACGTTCCGCCCAGAGGCATTCTCCAAGACACTGGGTGCAGGACGGATGGCGAATGGAGCCCTAACCGGAATGGGGCCAGTCCAGGACATTGCTACGGGTATTATTGACGCCCTGGTGGAATTGGGAGAAGAGATCGACCTGGATTCGATGGGGGATTTTTACTAGTAGAGCAGGCTCTTGCGGCGGTGGGACCAGGGCCGTGAAGCTCATCCTGGATCAAGGAACCAGCCAGAGGATTGGCAGCGTGCAGAAGACTCTATGAAGTCGTTCTCCATGACGCCATTTCACCAACGAATGGCGGCGTTCAGACTAAGCATTTCGAAAGGGCGAGGACCAAGAAGTTATTGGCTGCTGCATCGCCGGGAAGGATTGGGAGGACTCAATGGCCGAGATTTGTAGGCAATGCGGGTCGGCGCTCAGCGAAGGGAATGCGTTCTGCACGAAGTGCGGAGCGGCAGTGGGCGGAGCAGCAACCGAAGCTGCTGGCGTCACGGCAAGCAGTGCAACCTCAGGCGGCGCGCCTGGTATTCCGCCATCGGCGAGTCCGGCGCGCGCAACTGCCGCGGCGCAGCCGATATCGGCAGGGCAACGTGGCGCAACCATCTCCCCGCGAATTCCCAAGATTGCGATCGTTGTTGTCGCAATGATTGTGGTCGTAATCGTCAGCGCGATTGCGGGTGTCACCTACGTGGCACACCGCGCACGGCAGAAAGCAGCTCAAATCGCTGCGCGCGCGAAAACGCCCCAAGCAGCACAGGATGTAGCCAACAAGCCGGCCGTGGGCGTAGGGAATGCCCCCAACCAAAACGCGCAACAGGGTGGCAGTGCCGCGCCGAACGGAGTTCAGGGCACGGGCAACGCCTCGTCAGGTTCAGCACCCGCTCCTGGTTCGAACTCCACATCGACTGGGAGTCCCGGGCCTGACGCGTCGATCGTCGCAGCTTCGGCAGCCGCGAATGCCGCGCTCGTGCCTCCCCCGGCTCCGAACGGAGTTCCCATCCCGCCGGTTCCCGCCACGGGGGACCAGGCGCGGGATTGGGCTCTGCAATATGAACGGACGGTCGGAGGCCCCGAGGCGGATCTCGTCGTGCGCACGGGAGACATTAACAACCTTGGCTTCGGCTGGCCGCAAGGATTCGATCCCTTCTCCGGACAGTCGACGCCATCTCACCCTTGGCCAAGCATCGATCAGATCCCTTCGCAAGCGGCTCCGGGAACAGACCGCATCATGCTGGGCACGAGCGTAATGCCGGTAAGCATGGTCATACAGCACACTGCAGGTCAAGCCGACCAAATCGTCATCGATTCAGTTGTAAAGGAAGCGATCCAAAGCGATGGGTACAGCCGCTCCCTCACAGACTGCTTTTCGATACGGGACAGTAAACCGGCAATCGTGCCACCGGACTGGGCAACGAGATGCACACGCGAGCGTCAACTTACGGCTCCTGCGCCGATCATTTTGCCTGTAGGCGAATTGCCGGGCAACATTCAGGCTGTTGTGTTGCAGATTTTCGCGGATGATTTTCAGCCCATCCCCATGCACTCGCAGTTCCAGGTCAGCTTGAACGGCACGCGCATTCCGACATTCGAGCACGCAATCAACTCGCTCGATCAAACGGGGCCCATCGGCAAGCTGCTCACCCTTAAACTTCTTCCGGAATACTGGCCGTTACTGAAATCCGATGAAGTCAAGCTGCTGATTGATGACCCGACGACCCATGTCGGAGACGGCTACGCGGTCGACTTCGTGCGCATTTTAGTGAATCCCCACCAATTTAAATATCAGGTTTCGCTCACCGCAACCGTGACGGACGCAGACAAGCACACACCGATTACAGGCGCGACTGTAAATGCGGCGCTCGAATCGGCAGCGACCAACCGCGCAGGAAAATGCGAGCTAAAGGGAATCCCGGCAGGGCTTGTGGTGGCTAGTGCAACGGCGCCGGGATACGACGAGAACTCGGTTACGGTTGACCTACCGGCGGGTAAAGCCGGGCACGCTGAAATTCAGTTGCACAAGCACCAGGAGAGCACTGCGGCGCTCGAGAAGGCGATCGCGCAAAACGGCACCGCCACGATTTACGGCATTCATTTCGACACCGATTCTTCGAAGCTGCGGCCCGACAGCCTGCCAGCGCTCAACGCCGTGCTTGGCTTGATCAATAACCACCCCGGCTCGCACTGGATCATCGCCGGCCACACCGACAATCAGGGCAGCGAAGCGCACAATCTTCCGCTCTCCCAGGCGCGCGCAAAATCTGTAGTCACCTGGCTGACGACGCATAACGTAACCGCAAGCCAACTTGTGCCGCAAGGGTTTGGGACCACGCGGCCGGTTGCGGACAACGCGACCGCCAACGGCCGCGCGCTGAACCGACGCGTCGAAGTCGCACTGGCGAAATAGAAATGTTCTGATGTCCCACCGTGCCAAGCTCCAGAGTTTACCCCTGGCCCATCGACGGATGCGCGGGAAGGGGCGCATTCTTGACGAGAAACGCAGCGCTTAAACAATGCCGCCGAGGGCGCGCTTTGCAAGAAACAACTCGGCTCGAGGTGGGAGATCAATGGTGATCTCCTCGAAGCGGACTTGATCGGCATAGGGGCGGCGGTCACCCGCCGACCCCTGCCACACCACCGTGCGTACGGGTCCGTACACGGCGGTTCGAG
>DATDGY010000279.1:0-12575 GCA_036521855.1 Candidatus Angelobacter sp. | reverse complement strand
GGTTCCCTTGGGTATTCATGGCCAGGCGGAGATGACGATCGAGCCGGAGCACACTCTTCAGCATCACAACAAAGCTCTACCCCTGATTTTCTCTACCCCGCACATGATCGGCCTGATGGAGTGGGCCGCAGCCAATGCCATGCTTCCCTTTTGCGATGAGGGCGAGATCAGCGTAGGCACGGCTATCAACATTGAGCATCGCGCTCCAACCACTGTCGGCGCTCGCGTAAAAACGGAAGCAATCCTCGAATCGGCCAACGGACGCTTCTACGTCTTCCGCGTGACTGCCCACAACGGCGTAGAGGAGATTGGCCGGGGTACAGTGACGAGGACATTTGTGAATCCTAAGAAGGTCGCGGAGCGGCGCGGTTTACAGTCCCGAGCTTAACGAGGGAAACCCTATTGCCATTGGAATCAGAAGTGGCCGCGGGTGGAGCAGGGCTTTAAGCCCTGCGTTTGAGGGCAAGGAATGAATGGGCTTCAGCCCCTGAGGTTTCCTGCCCCAGCGGCTGAAAGCCGGCTCTTGGGATAGGTCTGGAGCGCAGGCCTGAAGGCCTGCTCCACCCGGAGCATATTGAAAGCATGGAAGTAGGAAGCAGCCTGAAGGCTTGCAGACTGCAAGGGATCTCTCGCTGCGCTAGAGATAAAAAAATGTTCACCGGACACTACGGGCCCAGCTTCGCCGCCAACGCCCTAGACGAAGACAAACGTCTTCCGCTGTGGCTGTTATTTATCGCTGTGCAATTCGTGGATGTTCTGTGGGCGATCTTTGTCCTGCTGGGGATCGAAAAAGTAAGGATCATCCCCGGAATCACTGCCTCCAGCCCGCTCGATCTCTACTACATGCCTTACACGCATAGCCTGGTGGGGGCGTTGGGTTGGAGTTTGCTGGCGTTCATGGCCTGCCAGATGGTGCCGCGGCTGCGGGGCGCGCGTACGGGATTGATTCTGGCGGCTGCGGTCTTCTCCCATTGGATTCTCGACCTGCTCGTGCACCGGCCTGACCTTGCGCTCTACGACAGCGTTTACAAGATGGGTTTCGGGCTATGGAATTACCGCGTGCCCGCGTTCCTGGTAGAAATGGCAGTGCTGTTTGGCGGCGCGGCACTGTATTTGAGGACCGTGGCTCGCAAGGGCCGGGTGATTGCTTTCGTAGTCGCGCTAGCGCTGCTTCAGTTTGTGGGGACGTTTCTCTTCCCGCCTCCGTCAAGTGATCGAGCCGAAGCCATGACGGCGTTGTTCTTTTATTTCCTGCTGGCGGCGATTGCGGCGTGGGTCGAGCGAGGGCAAGGGCAGGCGAATGCAACGGCCAGAATTGCACCTACGAGCCGATAGGGGTTCCTCCCTTCGGCAAGCTCAGGGTCGGAATCTCAGAAATAACCTGTACCATAATCGCTGTGAAGTCCCTGTTCCAAATCCAAGCCCACGCCGGCCCCGCCCGCGCAGGCCGCATTTCCACCGCCCACGGCGAGGTGGAGACGCCAGCCTTCATGCCCTGTGGCACTGCGGGCACGGTGAAAGCCGTTCCCCAGGACATTCTGGAGGAGCTGGGCGCGCAGATCATTCTTGGGAACACCTATCATCTCTATCTTCGTCCGGGACACGAGCTGATTCGCGGCTTAGGCGGGCTGCACAAGTTCATGAGCTGGGAGCGGGCGCTGCTTACCGACTCCGGCGGCTTTCAGGTCTTCAGCCTAAGCGGCCTCAGAAAGATCACCGAAGAAGGAGTGCATTTTCGCTCGCATCTGGACGGAACTTCGCACTTATTTACACCCGAGCGTTCCACTGAGGTCCAGATCGCTCTCGGCGGCGACATCATCATGGCCTTCGACGAGTGCACCGAACATCCTGCCGAGCGGGCCCGTGCGCGCGATTCCATGGAGATGACCTTGCGCTGGGTCAGGCGCAGCAAAGATTATTTTGAGAGCCACAAGAATGAAGTGCCGTGGTCGGGGGATGAAGAACGCCGGGCCGGGAGAACCCAGGCGCAGTTCGGCATTGTCCAGGGTGGAATGTATGTGGATCTGCGGCGCGAGTCGGCAGAGCGCACCGTGGAGATGGATTTCTCGGGCTATGCTATTGGCGGGCTGAGCGTCGGCGAGCCGCGTGAACAGCGGCTGGAAATGATCGCTACGGTGCTGGAAGCGCTGCCCCGGGACCGGCCGCGCTACGTGATGGGAGTGGGTTATCCCGACGAGATTGCGCAATACGCTTCTATGGGCGTGGACATGATGGATTGCGTGCTACCCACCCGCGCCGCCCGCCACGGCCTGCTATTCACCTCGGAGGGGCGACTGAACATCAAGAACGTGCGCTTTGCCCAGGACCAGGGACCGTTGGACCCCAAATGCGGATGCAAGGTGTGTTCCCGGTACAGCCGCGCGTACCTGCGCCATCTGTTCGTCTCCGGCGAACCGCTGGCGGGAGTGCTGAACACCGTCCACAATCTCTGGTTCTACCTTGACACTATGCGCTCGGTACGTCATGCTATTGGTCTTGGGGACCTCTCAGGAACACTTTCAGGTAAAGCGTCCTTGGCTTGAGCCCCCCATTCAGGCGCCAGAAACCTCCGAATTACTCCGGCCAATGATGGTCAGGTGCCGGTAGGCCCGGGCGGTATTCATCAGCGGTGAAAAACCAATGAGGTTGTGCCCCTGCGGAGACGGGTGTGCGTTTCGGCGTAACTAACGATCATCGATGATTGAGAACGACATAAACTTATTCTTGTTGCAGGCCGGCGGCGGGTTAAGCCCGCTGCTCATGATGCTCCCGCTATTGCTGGTCTTTTGGTTCCTGCTGATTCTTCCTCAGCAGCGCCAGCGGAAACGCTGGCAGGCCATGATCAACGATTTGAAGACGGGCGACCGGGTCACTACGCAGGGCGGCATTCGCGGCATCATCATTTCCGTCAAGGACGATGCCTTGCACCTGCGTGTTCCGCCCGACAACCTGCGCCTGGAAGTTACCAAGGCGTCGGTGGCATCGGTGACCCGCGATGACGAACCCAAGAAATCCGAGAAGTGACGCTTAGACAATGCAGAAGAACTTACTCATCAAGACTGCAATCATCATCGGGGTGCTGCTGGTTTTTCTGTTCGGCATCTTCGGCGTTCCCGCCAAGTTTAGCGGCGACGGGCTCAAAGAAGCGCTGCTGAACCGCATCCATCTGGGGCTGGACCTGAAGGGCGGCACCTCGCTGATTCTCCAGGTCATGGTGAATGAGGCGGTAAGCGCCCAGACCGATACGGCGCTCGAGAGCCTCAAGAGTGAACTGAAGAAAGATAACATTGCCTTTACCGACGTCACCAAGCCGGATCCGAACCATCCGGAGAGGATTGTGATCCAGGGCGTGCCCCTGGACGCAAGTCAACCATTACACACGCTGGCGAGTGAAAGCTTCAAGGATTATGAACTGGTGGAAGGCACCAACAACACCTGGGTCCTAACCATGAAGCAGCAGGCGGTGAACGACGTGAAGACGCGCGCGGTAGACCAGTCGATCGAGGTCATTCGCAACCGCGTCGACCAGCTGGGGGTAAGCGAGCCGATCATTCAGCGCAACGGCATGGGCAACGATCAGATCCTGGTCCAGCTTGCCGGCATCGATGATGCGGGGCGGGTGCGGGACATCATGCAGTCCACGGCGCGGCTGGAGTTCCGCCAGGGGTTTGACGGTCCGGGCGGTTACGCCAGTGAGCAGGAAGCGCTGCAGGCGCATGGCGGCGTGCTGCCTCCCAATACGGTCATGCTCCACGGCATGGCTGGAGGCAAAGAGCTCCAGCCCCGAGTTTTTATCGTAGCCAGGATTCCGGTAGTAAGCGGAACCGACATCCATAGTGCTGAGGACAGCACCGACTCGAGCGGGCGCCCCGACGTGGTCTTTCATTTGTCGGCCGCGGCCGGTGACAAGTTTGGCGTGTTCACGGCCAGCCACAACGAAAATGGCGCGGACCCCAATCATTACCTCTCGATTGTTTTGGACAATCGAGTGATCGAGTTCGCCAACATCAAGAGCGAAATCCACGATACCGGCACCATCGAAGGCGGGTTCGATGAAACCAGCGCGCATGATCTGGTCATCAAACTTCGCTCCGGAGCGCTGCCCGCCAGTTTGCGCTACCTGACCGAGCACACGGTGGGGCCCTCGCTGGGCGCTGACTCGATCCGGTCCGGAGTAAAGGCGGCGGTTTGGGGCATGGTTGGCGTGCTGGTCTTCATGCTGATTTATTACCGCGGAGCGGGCATCAACGCCGATGTGGCGCTGATTTTCAATCTCATCATCTTGCTGGGATTCCTGGGATGGATGAGCGCATTTGGCTTGACTGCCACTTTGACATTACCCGGCATCGCCGGCGTGATCTTGACGGTAGGCATGGGCGTGGACTCCAACGTGCTGATCTTTGAACGCATTCGCGAGGAGTTGCGCAACAACAAGGCCCCGGCCGCGGCGGTGGATCAGGGCTTCAGCCGCGCCTGGACCACCATCCTGGACACTCACGTTACGACCATTGTCTCGGCCATCATCTTAATCTTTGTCGGCAGCGGACCGGTCAGCGGGTTCGGGTTGACTCTGTTCCTCGGGCTTCTGGCCAACCTGTTTACTGCGGTGTTTGTTTCACGAGTGATTTTTGACGCCGTCCTCAGCCGCAAACAACGCGGGCAGGCGTTAAGCATCTAGTCCTAAAGGTTGATACAGTGGAATTCTTTCGCAACACAAACATCGATTTTCTCGGCAAGAAATGGTACTTTCTGGCCTTTTCGCTGATTTTTAGCGTTGCCGGGATTATCTCAATGGCTGTGCGCTATCACAAGACCGGAGATTGGGTGCCGCTAGGCGTGGATTTCAGCGGCGGCACCAAGGTTTACGTGAGTTTCGCCGACCCTCCCAACGACAAAGAGGTGCGCGCCGCGCTGGATAAAGCCGGACTGCACCGCGCAATCATCCAGCACCTTTCCGGCGCAGGCACCAAGAACGGGCTGGTGATCACGCTGGACCAGAAGGACACCAGCGAGGCCGATCTTTCTCGCGGCAAAAACCAGATCATCGGTGCGCTGGAAACCAATCCACAAGCGAGTAAGCAAAACCTGAACAACAGTGATCGCGTCGGCCGCGCCGCGGTACGGGCCTCTCTGATTGCCCACGATCCCCTGCATAGCTCGCCGGAGGATTACGACCGCATCGCCAAGCAGATCCTGGATTACCGGGACGATGTGCAGGGCGGCGTCCTTAAAAGCCTGGACGATCTCAAAAACGTGGTTCCTGCCTCTGTGGTGGAGGCCCTGAAGCAGGATTTCTACGCCAGCAACTTTGGCTTCCGCGGAGCGGAAGTCGTGGGCCCCCAGGTGGGCGACCAGTTGAAGCGGCAGGCCAAGCTGGCGGTCGGTTTCTCGCTGCTGGGAATGCTGGTTTACCTGTGGTTCCGCTTTGAGCTGATTTATGGAGTGGCCGCGGTGGTGGCAGTGTTTCACGATACGTTAATCACGATTGGAGCTTTCTCCTTGACGAACCAGGAGATTACGCTTACTGTTATCGCCGCGATTCTTACCCTGGTCGGCTACTCCATGAATGACACCATCGTGGTGTTCGACCGCATTCGTGAGAACATCAAGCTAATGCGGCGGGAGACTCTGGCGGAGATCGTGAATCGCAGCATCAACCAGACCTTGAGCCGGACCATCCTGACTTCCGGGCTCACGTTTTTGACGGTGCTTTCGCTGTATCTGTTTGGCGGAGAAGTGCTCCATGGATTTTCTTTTGCTCTGGTGATCGGCATTTTGATAGGTACGTATTCGTCAATTGCAGTGGCGGCTCCCATGCTGGTGGCTTACCAGGAATGGCGTTCCCGCCGTGGACGCAGGGATGTACCGGTCGCGGCCCAGGCCGGCAGCAAGAGTAAGGTACGGGCCAAAGCCTAGCCTAGGGCTGCCGTGAGGGCCCCAGGTCTGGGATCCAAATTGGCGTTTGCGGTGTCAATGTAATTGACGAGTCCCCTAGGATTGGAGAACAGGGATGTTTGAAGACAGCTTAATGGAATCCGGACATAGGATTAAGACCCACCAGGCAAGGTACACCACCCTTTCCAGCGCGATTGTGTCTACCGTGGTTGGCGTGATGTTGTTGCTTCCGTTGCTGATTACTCAGGCCCTGCCCTTGCACCTGATGAACGCGCTTATGGTGGCGCCACCGCCTCCACCTCCACCGCCTCCACCGCCCCCACCGGCTCCGGTGCATGTGCAAAAGGTGAGCGAGATTATCAACGGCGAGTTGCGGGCTCCCACCAAGATTCCTAAACAAGTAAAGATGATCGAAGAAGAAGAGGCGCCCCCGCCAACCGGCATCGTAGGCGGCGTGGTGGGTGGAGTCCCCGGTGGCCAGGCGAACGGGGTGATGAACAGCATTATTGGCTCGGCCGCGCCCCCGCCCAAGGTTGCTGCACCGCAGAGGCTGCGGGTCTCGCAGGGTGTGATGGACGGACAGGCGACTTACCGGCCCGATCCGATTTATCCCCAGATGGCCAAGATCGCCCATATTCAGGGTGACGTTATCCTTCAGGCCACCATCAGCAAGACCGGCGCCATCGAAAACTTGCATGCGGTGAGCGGGCATCCACTTCTTATCCAGGCCGCCATGGATACGGTGCGGACGTGGAAATACAGGCCTTACATGTTGAACACCGAGCCGGTCGAAGTGGAAACGACGATCAAGGTCCAGTTCCACATGTGACGCCACGTTGTCTGGGTCAGGGGCCGGCGGCTGCGTCAGGCCGGTCCGGCCCGCGAAAGTCAGGAGAATCCAACCGTTCCAGCAGCTCTGGGTCCCCTGAACATTCCGTCCGGTGCCGGGAGAGAGTCCCCGGAGAGCACTGAAAAGTTTCAAACGTTTCTGAGGAGGAAATTCAACTCATGTTTTTCGCAAATTTAGCAACTCTCATCCTGGTTAAGGCCCAGTTGGCAGCCTTCTTGTTCTTCCAGGGGGACGAAACAATCGGTTGGGATCCGCTCTCGCTGTGGCGGCAGATGGCTTGGCCTGCCCGCAGCATCGTCATCATCCTGCTGATCATGTCGGCGTGGTCTATCGGTGTGATGATTGACCGCGCGGTCGCCTTCAACGCCGCCCGCAAGCAGTCGCGCCAATTCGCTCCGGCCGTCGCCGGCGCTTTGCGCGAAGGCAAGCTGGACGAAGCCATCCGCGTAGCCGAACGCAACAAAAAGAGCCATTTGGCCAAAGTGGTAACGGCAGGCCTGCAGGAATTTAAGGCCCATGGCGACTCCACGGAAATTCCCGGCGAGCAGATTGAAGCCAGCAAGCGCGCCCTGGAGCGGGCGGAAGCCATCGTGCACGCCGAACTGAAGCGCGGTTTGGGCGGTCTCGCCACCATCGGCTCCACGGCCCCCTTCGTGGGCCTGCTGGGCACGGTGATCGGGATTCTCAACGCCTTCCGCAAGATGGCCGAGAGCAAGGCCACCGGTCTGGCCGCAGTGGCCGGCGGTATCTCGGAAGCTCTTGTGACCACGGCTATCGGACTGTTTGTCGCCATTCCCGCCGTCATGATGTTCAACTATTTCACCGGTAAGGTGGAGGCGTTCGACGTCGAGATGGACAACTCGTCCAGCGAACTGGTGGACTATTTCCTGAAGCGGACCAACACAGCCGTACGGCGGTAAGCCAGGAGCGCAGCAATGGCAATATCAGTCCGAAACGAGGGCGCCAAAGTCAATTCCAACATCAACGTCACCCCCATGGTGGACGTGATGTTGGTTTTGCTGATCATCTTCATGGTGATCACGCCCATGTTGCAGAAGAGCCGGCCGGTGGAGTTGGCGAAGACCACCAACCCCATCACCATGCCGGATGCCGACAAGGAAGATGCCATCATCGTGGCCGTGCAGCGCGACGGTAAAATCTTCTTTGACACCACGCAGGTAGGTCCCGAGGAGTTGACCCAGAAAGTCAAGGACCGAATCGCCAACCGAGTGGACAAACGCGTGTATGTGAAAGCGGACGCCCGCGCCAAGTACAAATCGGTGGTGGAAGTGGTGGATAACGTTCGCTCCGCCGGAGTAAGTGAACTCGGCTTGCTCACGGAAGCGAGAACAAGATAGCCCTGCACCGGGCGCGATTTAAGAGCGAGGTACATCTTTATGGGAATGACAAGCGGCAGCATGAGCGGAGGCGGAGGACAGACTGCTGATATCAACGTGACGCCGTTGATCGACGTTTTGCTGGTTCTGCTGATCATCTTCATGGTCATCACACCGCTGACGCCGCACGGCCTGGAGGCCTTGGTGCCGCAGCCGCCGCCGCCGAACCAGAAGCCGGTGGACACGGATCGCACCGTGGTCGTGCAGGTGATCCAGGCGCCGGGCGAAAACAAACCCAAGCTCAAGATCAACCAGGATGACGTTAGCTGGCAGGATCTGGGCAAACACCTTGAGGACATCTTCAAGACCCGCGCGGAGCGGGTGATGTTCGTCAAGGGCGATGACGACGTTGAGTTTCAGTACGTGGCCCAGGTGATCGACACGGCCAAGGGCACTCAGGTCGTGGACCGGGTGGGCCTGGTCACGGCCAAAATTGAGGCCGGTCAGTGACGGTTTGACTCCTCAGGCACGAGGCCGCTCGCCGCAGCGGCCTCGTGTATTTGTCCCTCTCAGGGAACAAGCATTTCAACTCCGGCAAGGAGCCAGAAAAATGAACACACATGCACGACTGGCGACGGTTGTCGCCGTCGCCGCCGCGCTATTAGGGACGGCGGGTTGCAACAAACTCAAAGCCCGCGACGAACTCAATAAGGGCGTCCAGGCCTATAAAAACGCCAACTACGAACAGGCCATCGAGCACTTCAAAGACGCGTCCCGCCTCGACGAGAATCTCAAGGTGGCCAAACTGTACCTGGCCACGGCCTACCGCTCGCAGTACGTCCCGGGCGTGGATGCTCCCGACAACCTCAGCATGGCCCAGCAGGCGCTCGACGGGTACCGTGAGATCCTCGAAAAGGATCCGCAGGAAATGCGTGCGCTTCAGGGCACTGCCTGGCTGTACATGCAGATGAAGAAGTGGGACCAGGCCCGCGAGTATTACCAAAGGGCCATCAAGGTCGAGCCCAATGACCCGGACCTGTACTACTCCATCGGCTTCATCGATTGGTCGCAGGCTTACGAAGACGCTGCCACGGTGAAGGCCAAGGCGGGAATGAAAGTTGAAGACGAGATGAAAGGCAAGCCCGACCAGAAGATTTGTGCCGAGCTGCGGGCCAAGGACGGCGCTGCCGTGGAAGAAGGCTTGAGTAACCTGCAGACGGCCATCGACAAGCGCCAGGATTATGACGACGCGATGGCCTATATGAACCTGCTGCTTCGTCGCAAAGCCAACGATATGACCTGCGACGATCCGCAGGCCCGGGCCGAGTACGTAAAGACCGCCAACGACTGGAGCGATCGAGCCATGGCAGCGCGCAAAAAGAAGGCGGAAGAGGCGGCCAAAAAGAACCAGCAGAATGGAATTGTGCTGGATACTCCCACGCCGACGCCGGCGCCCGCGGCAAGCAAGTAGGAGCTATTTTCTTCTCCCAGCCCCTCCTCGTGGAGGGGCTTTGTTTTTGGGAAGCTGCTGGCTTCATAGGAAAAGGCCGTCAACCGTTGCGAAAAATCCAAAGGTGAGCGGGGCCTGCAACAGCGCCTGAATACGACGGAGAACCAGAAGCTAGTAGCTGGCAGCTAGTGGCTTGTTGTTAAAATCAACTCCTTGCATGTTCAAAAAAGTGCTTATCGCGAATCGCGGCGAGATCGCAGTGCGCGTGATCCGCGCTTGCCGCGAATTGAGCATTGCTTCGGTCGCGGTGTTCTCCGACGTCGATCGCGCCGCCCTGCATGTAACCCAGGCGGATGAAGCCTATCCCATCGGACCGGCTGCCGCCCGCGAGTCGTACCTGAACGTCTCCCGCATTCTCGAGGCAGCCCGTCGCAGCGGCGCGGACGCAATCCATCCCGGTTATGGCTTCTTGTCTGAAAATGCTGACTTTGCCCGCGCCTGCTCGGAAGCGGGCATCAAGTTCATCGGTCCTCCCGCTTCAGCCATGGAGCTGATGGGTTCCAAGACACGCGCCCGCCAAGCCATGCAGGCGGCCGGCGTTCCCATGGTGCCTGGGTCCGCCAAAGGGTTGTCATTGCCGGAGACCGAGGTTTTGGCCGCGACCATTGCCTATCCCGTGATGATCAAGGCCGCAGCCGGCGGAGGCGGCAAGGGAATGCGCCTGGTGCGCGCTGCCGCGGAACTCAGGAGCGCCTTTGAAACTGCCCAGAGCGAGGCCCTTCGCGCTTTCAACAGCCAGGAGGTTTATCTCGAGAAGTTCATCGACTGCCCGCGCCACATTGAGATCCAGGTGCTGGGAGACGAGCACGGCAACATGGTTTATCTGGGAGAGCGCGAATGCTCAGTGCAGCGCCGCCACCAAAAGGTGATTGAAGAGGCGCCGTCGGCGGTGGTGGACGAAGACTTGCGCCGGCGCATGGGAGAGGTGGCCGTACAGGCAGCCAGGTCTGCCGGGTACACCAACGCCGGCACGGTCGAGTTCCTGGTGGACCAGAAGTTCAATTTTTATTTCCTGGAGATGAACACGCGGCTTCAGGTGGAGCATCCGGTCACGGAACTGGTCACCGGCCTGGATCTGGTCCACTTGCAGCTGCGAATCGCTTCCGGAGAAAAGCTGCCGCTGCGCCAGGCAGACGTGGTGCTGCGCGGACACGCGCTGGAGTGCCGCATCTACGCCGAAGACCCGGAGAACAATTTCTTTCCTTCGCCGGGAAAAATCACGCGGCTGCTGCGGCCGTCAGGACCGGGCGTGCGCGAAGACAGCGGAGTTTATGAAGGCTGGACGGTCCCTCTGGATTACGATCCCCTGCTCTCCAAGCTGATTGTGTACGCCCCCGACCGGCCGGCGGCCGTGGCCAGAATGCGGCGCGCCCTCGACGAATATTTTGTGGCCGGCATCAAGACCAACTTGGCGCTCTTCCGGCGCATCCTGGAGCACCCGGATTTTGCCGCGGCGCGCATTGATACCGGCTTCCTCGACCGCCTGCCGGCTTCCTCCCGGCCGCCGCAGGGTCCCGCCGGACTCTCTGAAATCGCGGCGGTGTCGGCGGCGCTGTTCGCCGCTAGCGGTGCTCCGCTCGCCAACGGCCGGCCTGCGCGGCGGCGCGAAGACCACGGTAACGGCAAGACCTCTGCCTGGCAGCGGGCCGCCCGCCGCGAAGGAACCGAACGCCAATGATCTACGAAGTGACGATCTACGAAGTGACCACGGGTGAAGAGACCCGTGAGGTTGAACTGGTCCGCGCCGGCGCTGGTTGGCGGTGCAAGCTGGACGGAAAAGAGCTTCCCCTGGACGCAGTTTTTCCGCAGCCCGGCTTGCTTTCCATTCTGGTGGATGGCGCGTCTCTTGAAGTGAGGGAGGAGATCTCAGCAGGCCAGAGCGTTATTGTTGTCGGCGGGGAACGGTTTACGGCTTCAGTGCGCGATCCCCGATCCTACCGTTCGCGGCGCACTCGCGAGGCCGGCGGACAGGGTGTCAGGAAGATTGTGGCTCCCATGCCCGGCAAGGTAGTGCGGGTATTAGCGAAGGTTGGGGCCGCAGTCGATGCCGGCCAGCCCGTGCTGGTGATCGAAGCCATGAAGATGCAAAACGAGCTGAAGGCACCCAAAAAAGGGAAGGTCAGCAAGCTCAACGTCAGCGAAGGTGCGGCGGTCGAGGCCGGGCAGGTGCTCGCCGAAGTGGAGTGACCGGCGCCTCCGACGGCACGCCCGAATCGAAGTGCTCTGAGATGAGTTCCGTGCCCTCAAAGAGTCAATCTCTCTGCGGATCGGGTGTCGGCGCGGTGACGTGCGCAATGCGCTAAGGCTTCAGGTCTGCCCAAACTCTCTCGACGGTTGCCGCCTCGAGGGGCTGGGGATTGACGTATCCGCACCCTTATCTTTAATCTTTCTCGGAAAAAATCTCCAACTCCACGCTTGCTACTTCTGCGCTCCAAAACTCTTCAGAATCTGATCCACGTAGTAGTTGTGGACCTCGGCGTTGTCGCGCAGGGATTCGTCGTAGGCTTCCTTCAAGAACTGTTCCCGCTGGTTGCGTAGCTGGGTGCGGATAAACTGCTGAACTTCCGGATCATTGACATCGCGCTGGCCGGCGGCTTCCTTCCCCAGCAACTTCACGATGCGGTAAGCCAGCACCTTTTGCGTGGCCGGGTTGGTGATTGTGATCACTTCACTGAATTGTCCCGGCTTTAGCTTGCTGATGGCATCGCGGGTAGCGGGATCGGTGTTCTTGAGCTGGGATTCAGGAGTGGGTCCGAGCTCGCCGCCGGAACGCGCGGTATCCTGGTCTTCGGAATACTTGGCGGCGAGAGCCGCAAAATCTTCTCCGCTCTCCAGACGGTTGTAGACCATCTTGATCTTGTCATGCGCCTGGCTCTCATTTTGCGCTTTGCCGGGAATCGATGCCGCGGGGACATTGGGCTGGCTGCTGACAAAAATATGCGCCAGGTGATACTGCGGTTCAATGACGTTGAACTGTGATTTG
>DATDGY010000278.1:0-1792 GCA_036521855.1 Candidatus Angelobacter sp. | reverse complement strand
GATCTCAACTCTGAGCAGGCCATCCACGCCCAACGCATGGTTATTCTGTCGAAACAAGAGCGCTCTCGGATCGAAGCGCAAGCACAAAGAGAATTTAAGATCGTCGGCACTTCCGAGAAGTTTCCCAGTGGCGTTCATTTGAATTGACCCACCCTGGGAACAGGATTGGAGCGAGGATGCCGCCAGCGATATCATCCACGCCGAAGGCGTGCCGGGGTGATTTTTCATCATCCGCGCCGGAGGCGCGCATGCCTCTGCTGGCAGCGATGGGATCGTGATAGGTTGGGTCAGCTTACGGTCCCTGGTTGGCGCGTTCGATCTTGTGACGCAGGTAGCGGAAGTAGTCTGGGTTGATGCACAGGTTGAGCACTTCGTCGATCACTGGAAGGAAGTACGCCAGGGAACGAATCGTGCCCAGTGGTGCAGCGTCAGCGGGACGGATCAGTCGGCGTGCCGCTGCCAGGACCAGGGCATTTTCGACCACCGCCAGGGGCACGCCGCGTTGATACAGTTGCGCCGCCAGAAGGCGATCCGAGCGGCGTGCGGTCCCCGTTGTTCGCGGCGTCTTCCGGTAAGCGTCGATGACTTGCCGGACGTACTCGTCCTGGTTGATGGGATCCACGGCTTTCCGTTCAGCCCTGAGGCTCGCGTAACGAGGGCCCGTCGATGAGCACGGTGTGGCAGTAGTGCCGCAGGCGGCTCAGCAGCGCTTCCACCATGGCGCGGTTGCCCAGGAAGTTAGGCCACTCGTCATATCCCAAGTTTGTTGTAATGATGGTGGAATGCTGGCGATAGCGCTCCTCCATCAGTTTGAAGAAGATGTTACTCTGCTCCGCCTTCAGGTTCAGATAGCCAAATTCGTCGATTAAAAGGACGTCCAGCCGCGCCAGGCGCTTCAGCAGTTGCCGCGACGAGCGGTCGGCCAGCGAGGCATACATCTCATCGAATAAGTCCTGTGCCTTGACAAACTGGCAGCGATAGCCGTTCTCCAGCGCCTTCAGCAGCAGCCCGCAAGCCAGGCCGGTCTTGCCTCTTCCGGTTTCCCCGACCAGCACGATATTTTCCGCCTTGGCGATGAACTCCAGTTCGGCGAAGCCGCGGATCTGTTTGCGGTTGACACCTGGTTGGCGGGCAAAGGGAAACGTCTCCAGTGACAACCGCTCGGGCAGGTTGGCGCGCCGGATGCGCCACTCCAAAGCGCCTTCCTGGCGGGCGTGCCACTGGGCGCGCACCAGACGAGTGACGAACTCCGTGTAGGAGATGTCTTCCTTGTCGGCAGCCTTCAACTGTTCGTCGTAGATCTCCAGGATGCGCCGGAGTCGGAGGTTCTTCAGCAACTGTTCGAGTTCTTCAGTCATGTGGTTCTTTTCCGTCGTCCAGCAAAAAGTAATCGCGCGCCACCCGGCGCAGGATCATACGTTCCAGCCGGTCCAGGTCGTAGAGGCCATAGCGGGCGGCCTCCCGCACCGCGGCCAGCAGAGGTTCTCGCGGATACTCGCGCACCAGCCGCAGCAGTTGGCGCAGGGCAACGCCCGGCACCTTGCGACTCCGCTGCTTCACCGCCGCAACATAGTCGGCGATCTCGGGAGCAGCCGCCAGGATGGTCTTCTCTTCGGGATGGGGCTGGGTTCGCGCCATGCCTTGGCCGCGGGGCGGACGGTGCTGGGGCAGCAAAATCCGCTGATGCTCGGCCTCGACGACGCGGCCGTGAGTGACCAGCTTGCGGGCATCGAGTTGAATCTCGATCTTGTCTTTGGTCTCGCGCACCTCGACGCGGCGCCCAATCCACTCC
>DATDGY010000277.1:0-3629 GCA_036521855.1 Candidatus Angelobacter sp. | reverse complement strand
GTGTTCCCCAGAGTGATCAGGTCCTGTGTGACCTGCAAGTTTACAGTCAGGTTTTGCAGATTCTGGCAGTTAGTGACGAGAAACGCGTTGTTGCTGCTACTCAAGAAGCCCATGGAGCGAGACCTCGCATTCTTAGTGACGAGCAGAGGCAACTCGTTTCAATTTGACTGAAAATTTCCGTCTTTTGGACGTTCCAGCGCCATTCAGTATAGATCAAACCGCCGCCCTTGATCACGCGATTGTAGTTGCCGGCCGGATCATATCTTCAATGGGGCGGATACCGGCGATCGGCTCTTTGGAGAAAGCGAAGCCCAAGGCCACCGCTCCCACCAGTTTGCCGTCGATGTAAACCGGGCTGCCGCTCATCCCCTGCATCACGCCGGTCTCGGCTAGCGGACCGCCCGAAAGCCGCGCCAAAATGACGGATTCGTGCGGCCCTATATTCTCGAGCACGCCCAGAACTTCCACCTGGAACTCTTCAATGCGATTTCCGGAGAAGACGGTGCGGCCGGTCCGTGCATGCCGGGCCGGATGTCCTTTAACGGGAAAAAGGGAGTTTGGCCTGGCAAAGCGGTTGCGAGGGCCAGGACCGCGGGAACTACAGAACGGAACACTCTATCAAAGTACCGTGCGGAAGAGGAATTCGCCTTTTTCGCAGTCGCCGCGAGACAACTGAATATGGCCATCCGAAGTTCTTCGAAGATTCCCGAGGCCGATCCCCTGCTGCAGCATCTGCGTTCCGGGCCGGCGGTTCAAGCGGTGTGCGCGAAGTATAAGTGAGGAAGCGTGAGTTTTCTTTTTTTGTGCCTTATTTCTTAAAGTATATGATACTTTAAGAAGAGGAGGCCCATGCCCGACCCACTCCCGCCGTTGGTTGACGATAGATCCGCAATACTCCGGCAGATTTCTGAACTCGGGGACTTCCAGCCCGGCTCCATCACCAACGCTTCCCGCCGCTGCGGAAAGCCCGAGTGTCATTGCGCCAAACCCAGCGATGCCGGACACGGTCCGCACGCACAACTCACCCAAAAGATCGACGGCAAAACCGTGACTCAAAACCTGCCTTCTCAGGCGGCCGTCCGCAAAGCGGAAAGCGAGATCGCCGAATTTCGCAAGTTCCAGAGCTTGACGGGTGAATTGGTCAACGTCAATCGAAAGATCTGCCGCTTGCGACGGGTCGAAGATGCAACTCCACAGCCGCTGGAAAAAAAACGGCGGAGTCCATTCAACAAGAAGTCGCCCGCGAAGTAGATCGGCTGCTGCGTATTATTTTTCAGGAGCGCCGCAATAACGGCCGGCTCGATTTGGAAGCGGTTGAGACTGCGGTCCGCTCAGCCATGCATCGAGCAGGGGCCTCTGTGCTGACGCAACTGCTGCGATACGATCCGCCGGATGAGGACCACCAAACGGTTCCCTGTTCATGCGGCCATTCGGCTCATTACAAGGAATTACGTTCCAAGACCGTGCTCACCGTAGTGGGAGCGGTCGAAGTCAGCCGTCCCTATTTCTTGTGCAGTCATTGTTCGCATGGCCAGTGTCCGGTCGATATGGAACTCGGGATCGCCGGTTTGGAATCCTCGCCTGGAGTACGGCGCATGGAAGCCGTGGTGGGCAGTGAGATGCCCTTCGCTTCAGGATGCGAGCCGATGCGGGTACTCGCCGGCCTGGAGGTCCCCGCCAAAGCTGTGGAACGCGCCGCCGAAGCCATTGGCGCGCAGATCGCCCGGCGGGACGAGCAGGAAATCGGCCGCGCCAAACAATTGGTCTTGCCCCTCGTTTCCAGACAGAACATTCCGGAAATGTATGTGCTGATGGACGGTGTGCAAGTCCCTGTTGTCCCGGCCGAAACCGAAGGCCGAACCGGAAGAACGGGTGGGCAGCGCGCCCGTACGCGCGAGTGTAAACTCGGTTGCGTGTTCACTCAGACCACCGTGGACTACGAAGGATGGCCCATCCGCGACGACGATAGCACCACCTATGGAGGCGCCATCGAAACCGCCGAGGAGTTCGGGTTTCGCATCTATACAGAAGCCTGGCGTCGAGGATGGGAGTGGGCCAGGCTCAAAGTGGTCATCGGAGACGGAGCCGTCTGGATCTGGAACCTGGCCAACCTCCATTTTCCGGGCGCCATTCAAATCGTCGACCTCTATCATGCGCGGCAACACTTATGGGAAATCGCCGCTCTGCTCCACCCCAATGACCCCTTAGCCAAGAAGAACTGGGTGACCCCGATGAAGGCCCTGTTGGACAATGGCGAAATCGAACCATTGGTTGTGCGTCTCCGAAAGATTGCCGCCGAGCATGCAACCTCTCAAGCCGAACTGACAGACGAGATCGTAAAAGAGGCGGAGTATTTTGAGACAAACGCAAGCCGGATGATGTACCCGCGATTTCGCGCCATGGGGCTCTTCGTTGGCTCGGGAGTGATTGAGGCTGGTTGCAAGGCCGTCATCGGGTCGCGCTTGAAACGCTCCGGGATGTTCTGGACTGTTCGCGGCGCCAACGCCATCATCGCCCTACGTTGCTGTCGCCTCAACGGCCGCTTCGAAGACTACTGGGAGAAGGCTCGGGCCGCCTAACTCTCACTTTTACGTCGTGCACCCGTTCAAGCGGCGATGCCGAAGATCGAGTGGCGCTGGCGCCCTGTCCCGTTGCCCGTACAATGTCCGTACGCTATGCTCAAAGGAAGGAGCCTCATATGCAAGCACGTTCAACCACGCGTGATGACAGGATTGAACTCCGTGCCTCGCGCGAGCAGAAGCGCATCCTCGCCGCTGCCGCGGCCTACGAGCGTCTGGATTTGACCAGCTTCGTGATGCGGACTACGTTACCCGCTGCGGAGGAGATTATCGCTCGCCACGAGCGGATCACGCTGACCGCTCGAGACAGTGTTCGGATACTGGATCTGCTTGAGCACCCACCAGAGCCATCACCCGCATTGCGCGCAGCCGCACGCAGGCGGCTGAAACACGCGTGAGTGGAACGATAAAGTGGCGCGAGGAGGCATTGACCCGGCAACATGATCGCGGAAATTTCGATTGTGGAGTTCATGCATTAAATGAATACCTCCAACGTTATGCTCGGCAGAACCATGAGAGCGGAGGGGCTAAGACCTTCGTCGCAATTTCACCTCAGAGGCCGGCGAGCATTCTAGGTTATTACACAATCAGTCCTGGCGCGATTGCTTTCGCGAGGACCCCGGAAACATTGACCAGGAAACTCGGCCGGTACGAAGTACCGGTTTTCCGTCTGGCGCGATTGGCCGTATCCGTCACAGTGCAGGGGCAGGGACTCGGAGGAGATATTCTGCTTGCGGCCGGCGGGCGCGCGCGCGCAGTTGCCCAAGAAGTGGGTAGTGTAGCGCTCGCCATTGATGCTAAAGATGAGACGGCAGCGGTTTGGTACGAACGTTTTGGCGGCGTCCGCCTCTTAGACGACCCATCGAAGCTCGTATTACCCTTGGACACCATCCGAGCAGCACTAAAATCGAAACAGAAGTGACTGAAAAGGACTGCTTGACATCGGTTAAGCGGCGAACCGAACGCGAATTACGACAACGCCACAAGCCTTCAGCGCCCCCGCCCACTCCCGATTCCGACCATTTCGCCCCCCGTCCGGAGCCGTTCGAT
>DATDGY010000276.1:0-13039 GCA_036521855.1 Candidatus Angelobacter sp. | reverse complement strand
GGTCGCGCGTGCCGCTGATCTTCTGGTAGAAGACTTTGGGATCGGCCAGATGGTAGGAGTAAATGCCGAAAGCCCGAAGACGTACGGCGCCAAACTCCTTGTCGCGAACAGTAATGGGATTGGGCGTACCCCAGTGCTGGTCCGTTTGCATTCGGGTGGCAAAGAAGTACACATCCGATTTGAAGGGCGATTGGAATGCCTTGTCCCAGTTCATCAAGTAGGTCAAGACGGGGAGGGTGTTGGTCGTGAGCTTGTAGAGACCGGGGGCAAACTGGTCGGCGATTTTGCCTTCATTGACGAACAATGCCAGCTGCGAATCGCGCACCGTAAGCTGGCCGCCGTTCTGGATCTCGCGGTCCTGCATGGGATACCGGTAGGCGAGGATTCCATCCGCCGGTTCCACCCAATCGATGACATCAATGAATTGCTTGCCGATAAACGACCTTAAACTCATAAGCTCCTCACCTCGTTAGCGTCCTGCTTGGGCAGATGGCCAGGCGCTGGATTGAATCGTATGGCCGCGATTGCATCGATGTCAATCGAAAGAGCGGGAACGAGAATCGAAAGGAATTGCAATCTGCAATGGGAATATCGCGAATCGCAAAGCACCCCAGATCCTCTCCCTTCCAGCGCCGCCTCCACGGCAGCATGAAAGCGCGGGTCTGGGTACCAGAGCGTTCTCCAAATGAAGAGAGCCGAGCGGATCCGCCCGGCTCCTTGCAAACTCTTCAATTTCAGTTAGTGGTGCTCGCGCTTGTCATTGGAATGTGACCCCTGCCCTGATTGTCCGCCATTGTGGGACTGGTTATGCGAAGTGTCGGTGCGCGCAACCTTCGCGTTATTGAAGGTCTTGTTGTTGTTGCCGTCATTCCAATTCGAATTGTTGGAGTTGCCGCCCTTGTAGGCATGCGAGCTATTGCCCTTGAACCCGTTGTTCGAGGAATTGCCGCCAGACTTGTACACAGCGTTATTGGTCGCGTTGCGGTTGAAATTGTTATTTTTGGCTGCTACCACGCCTTGACCGGTGAATACTCCCGGCCTGGAGCTTGCGGCAATCGTCGGGTTGCCGTGGTTCGCTGAAGCCAACAGCGAGCGGTTGCTGCCGGCGGCCTGGACATGCTGTATTTGAGCGCCTGTCGGCTGCATATGGTTTTCGTGCAACGCCGCATTTTCCACCGCCGTCGGCTGCGCTCGCACGCCACCCGTGCCGCCGTTGAAGCTGGTGCGGTTGATGGTGGTGTTGTTATTGATCACCGTGGTGTTGTAGGTGTTGTGAATGATCGTGGTGTTGACGTTGGTGACCGACCGGTTGTAGCTGAAAACGCCGCCTCTCCAGGCGCCGCCCACGAACCCAACCCCGCCATAGCCGAATCCGTAATTGATCCCGCCATAGAAGCCCACATGCGGGCCCCAGTATCCGCCGTTCCAGACGTAGAAGCCCTCGCGCCATCCCCAGTAGCCGGGGGTCCAAAGCAGACCGACGGTCGGCGGCTCTACCCATGTGCCCGGCACCCAATAGTAGCCCTCAGGGCCGTAAGCCCAATAACCCGGGGTCCAAATGTAGCCGGGCGCCGGCACCGGAGGCTGGACGTACACCGGCAAAGGCGGCGGACCCACCCGGATAGAAACTCCAACCGCAACCTGTGCCTGGGAAGCCACGGGCGCTACCAGGACCACTAGAACTATCAGCAGCAAACAGAGGAAGCTCGCTGTACGCATCATTGTCACCTTCCAAATTGTGGATCTGAGTTCCGTTTTTGTGGCGGTATTTCAGAGTAACACGATGTTGGACGAAGAGTTGCGTGCCTTTGGACCTAAACCTTTGGGTTAAGGTCAAGTCAATGGGAATGCCACGGCGCCAAAAACCAGGGCCACGCGCGGGATTTTTCCCGCACCGGTGCAAACACCGCGACAGAGTTGTGCATCTCTTCTAAAGTTAAGTTGGGCCAGCGAATCCTGGGCGTCTGAACGCGAGGCCTGCTTCCCGAAAAAAACGCGCATCAACACCGCGCGATGCGCCGTCGAGGGCATGAAAATGGGCCGACCACTGGTTGGGCAATTGCTCGGTCTTCTGCCGGCTGCGTTGATGCTGGCGCTTGCCGCCGGATGCTCGGTCACCACCAGCGGAGCGCTTCGCACCACCAGCCCCGCACCCACTCCTACACCAACGCCCACACCCACGCCGTTTCCCTTCCCGACTCCATTTCCCACGCCCACGCCTTCGCCCACTCCCACGCCAACTCCGTCGCCGACGCCCACACCCACGCCGGCCCCGGCTCCGGCCAGCCGTTTTATCTTTGGCACGCCGAGTTTCGGCGGCGGTACCGTACAGGCTGGCGCGATCAACCTTAATGGCTCGGTCTCGACGGTGGCAGGCTCGCCTTTCAATGTAGGTCTGGGTACGCCCACTATCATTCAGATCGTGCCGGACCCCAAAGGACGCTTCATTTATGTCCTGAGCCTGGGCGCCTCCACCGTGACGCTGGGCAGTCCCGGCATCGGGGGATTCGCCATCAACAGCGCGACCGGCGCGCTCACGCGCGTTCCAGGTAGTCCAATCCTGTCTCCCGCCGACAACACTAACTTCATGGCCATCGATGGCACCGGGCAATTCCTTTTTGAGCCTAACGGCTTTACCGGGTCACCCGGGACGGGGTTCGATGTCTTTTCCATCAACCAGACTACCGGCGCCTTAACCTTGGTCTCGGCTACCTCCAACGCGGCTCCGGTGGGAAGTTTTACAGTCGCCAGCGCCGACGGTCACTTCTTGTTCAATGCCGGCAACGGATTGGTTGAAGTCTTCTCCATCAGCGTGTCCACCGGACAGCTTCTGGTTGTCCCGGAGACGCCCATTTCCCCCGCAGGCTCAGCCGGCCCCCTCGCGGCCAGTGCGGACGGCCGGTTCCTCTACGTAGCCAACCAGACGGAAGGCACCGTAGCCGTATTCGCCATTGGTCCCAGCGGCGCGCTTACGCCGGTAAGCGGAACACCGTTCAGCATCGACCACGGCGCCCAGTTCCTGGCCCTAACGCCCGACGGCAGATTCTTGTTCGTTGCCGCTTCGCCCGCGGGCAGCGCCGCGACCGTCAAGGGTTACGCTGTGAATCCCACTGCGGGAACATTTACGGCCATCTCCCAAGCCGTGGTAATCAATGTCACCTCGGTGACGGTCGATCGCTCCGGGAGCTTTGTCTACATCTCTGACGTGGGCGACCTCTTCACGTTCAGCGTCGATCCCCTGACCGGGGCCCTGACCCCGATTGCCCACACTAACGCTCCCAGCAGCGACAAAGCGAATAACATGATCGTAGTTCCATGAGCATGCCACGGCTGCGCTTGAATTATTCGCGCCGTGAGAATAAACCTTCTCGTTGGTGGCCCTCTCGCCTCGGTTAAGGCGTGAAAGAGTCCCTAGTCGCAAATGCTTGCCACCTGACCGGTTTGTCACAAAAACTTTATCAGCGCTTCAGTCGTCTCCTGCGGCCGCTCCTCCAGGACCCAGTGTCCTGTGTCTTTCAGGATGACCACCTTCACATCCGAAGCCACCAGCCTCATCTGCTGTGCCAGCAACTCTCCGTTGGCCTTCTCGCCGCCAATCACAAGAACCGGCATCGTCAGCCTGGTCCGAGCAAGCTGCGCGAAATCCTGCGCCGCTTGCTGAAAGGAAACGAAATACGCCCAACCTGCGCGCATGCGTCCGGGGCGGGCGTAGGCCGCTGTGTAGGCTTTGCGATCGGTTTGGGGAAGTGAACGAGCCCGATCGGCAGCGAAGTCGTTCCAGAAGTGCTCGAAATATGTTCGCTCACGCCCGCGCACCAGAGCTTCCGGCGTGGGACCATTGAAGCGGAAATGCCAGATGGCGGGGTTGTTGTAGGAAGTCTCCCACCCGGCGACTCCGGGTAGAAACGCATCCAGCACCGCTAACTTTGCCGTCTCTGTGGGAAACTGGGCGGCGTAGGCGTATGCGACCATCAACCCTATGTCGTGGCCAACCACTCTCGCTGTCTCCACCCCCAGTGACTTGGCGAGCGCGTGGATGCGTTCGGCGGCGGTCTTCATGTCCAAACCATCCGCCGGGATACCCGAATCGCCGATCCCCGGCAGGTCCGGCGCAATCACTCTGAAGCGTTCAGCCAGCAGGGGGATGACGGGCGTCCACATGCGCGAGGTCTGCGTGTAGCCATGGAGTAGTATCAGCGGGTCACCGTTGCCGGCTGCCAGGCAATGTAGCTTGACTCCCGCGACCTTGGCGGTGCTTGAAAGAACGCGGGCATTGCTTCGGCTCTTCATCATCGGCGTCTCCTCCGTGGAACTTCAGAGCCATAGCTTACCTCGGAGCATCCCTGGAAGGCCAAAACGGACCCCAGGAAGCAAACCGGCTGGTTTCGACGACCGAGTTACAGATTACTACTTCAATTCGTCTTTCCCTTGCTCCTTCATGGTAGCGAGCTTCGCCCGCTGGTCTGGAGTCAGGATCGGCTCGAGCTGGGAGTTGGCACTCTCGCGGATTTCCTGCCCCTTGGCTTTTTTCTGTTCTGGGCTCAATGAAGAGTCATCGTGCACTGACTTTAACTGCTGAAACTCGTTTTGCAGGACCGGCTGGACCTTCTGCTTCTGGTCCTCAGTCAGGTTCAACTCGCTGCTTATTTTCTGCAGGTGCTGCTGGATTTTCGCGCGCGTCTCCGGGTCCACCGCCATAGACGTCGAATCGGTTTGGGCGATGGCCCGTACGCCGATCAATGCCAGCAAGAGTGCGAACGTCAGAGTGAGAGTATGCAGTTTCCTGTTCATATGTCCTCCGTTGGGTCGGCCAGTTCGTAGACGAAGTGACCGCTCGCTTCCGGCTAAGGTTCTGATAAGAGTGGGCTTACTTGCTGGATAGGATGCCGCTTCGCCAGCGGATGCGGCCTCGCTCTTTGGCCGATTGCAGAGCCGGTCTCTACTCAAAGCCGTTCCCGCAAGTTGTTTGTCCGAAAAGACTTAGAGAAATCGATCCGCTCCCGTCCCCCATTTCCCGATGCTGACTCCCGGAGGGCGACGCGGCTCTTCATTCAATCGGTAAGGTACCAGGGCACATTGATCACCACGATGCGGGCGTTGCCTTTCAACAGCAGCATGGCTTTCAGGATGGAAGCGCGCTTGTTGTGCAGCAGGTGATGGTACCAGCGTCGCTGCACCAGTTCAGGGAGGATCACGGCCACCTGGCGGTCAGGCGTGGTGCGTTCGGCTTCCAGCACGTAGTTCACGATCGGCGTGAGGATCTGGCGATAGGGTGACGGCAGCACCACCAGCTCGGGCGTGGCCACTCCCGCCTGGCGCGTGGGCTCTTCCACGAATTGGCGCCATTCGTCGTGAAGACACATGATGTCACTCCCGCAATCCACATGCACGGCGCGGACCGCCGTAGAAATCTTGAGGGCGAAGCGCAAGGCCTTCTTGGTGATGTGATTCCAGCCCTGGATAGGAACGATTACCAGGGGCGCGGTCAGGTTATTGAGTTCGAGCGGCGTAGGGCTGCTGCACTCCATGGACACGTCGTGATAGTGGCGGCGCACCGCGCCCATCACCAGGAGAATAGCGAAAATCAGGACCGCCGTAACCCATGCGCCCTGGGTGAATTTGGCCACCAAGACCACGATCGAGGTCACGCCGGTGGCGACTGCTCCCAGGCCGTTGATGAACATGTTGCGGCGCGCGCCCGGTCCGCCCACACGCCTCCAGTGCGCCACCATCCCCGCCTGGGAGAGCGTGAAGGCCAGAAACGCTCCCACAGCGAACAGGGGAATCAGGCGGTCAGTCACGCCGCGAAAGAGAATCAACAGCATCGCGGCGAGCGCGGCCAGGACGTAAATCCCCTGGCTGTAGACCAGGCGGCGTCCGACCGAGGCGAAGGAGTGCGGCAGAAATCCGTTTTGGGCGATGGCGCGGCAAAGGCGGGGAAAGTCGGCAAAGGCGGTGTTGGCAGAGAGAGCCAGAACCAGCAGGATGGAGGCGATGGACACGTAATAGAACACGCCTTTCCCGGCCACCGCCGCCAGCAGCATGGAGAGCACGCTTTGATAGCCGGGCAGGCCGGGATCGGTGGCTTCGATTCCGTAGGCGCGCACCAGAACGGCGATGCCGGCGAGCATCACGACCAGCAGACCGATGATGATCGTTAAGGTGCGCCGCGCGGAAGCCGCCACCGGCTCGCGGAATGCCTTCACGCCGTTGCTCACCGCTTCCACGCCCGTCATAGCCGTGCATCCGTTGGAAAACGCCTGCAAGAGCAGCCACAAGCTCGGCGCCACCACTAAAGCGGATGGCATGGCGGGCGGCGGCAACACCGCATGAGGATGCCCGGCGGCGGCCATGGTCTTGAAGAGGCCGATCGCGATCATCACCAGAAGAGAGCCGACGAACAAATACGTCGGCGCCATGAAGATGATCCCTGCTTCGCGCATGCCGCGAAGGTTGACCAGCGTTACGACCACCAGAATCCCCAGGCATATCGCCAGCGTGTGCGGTTGCAACTTCGGCACAGCGGACACCAGGGCGCCCACACCGGCGGAAATGCCCACCGCGACCACCAGGATGTAATCGATCATCAGCGCCGCCGCAGCCAGAAGTCCGGCATTGGTGCCCAGGTTCAGGCGGGCCACGGTGTAGGAGCCTCCGCCTCCGGGATAGGCCTGAATGGTCTGGCGGTAGGACAAATAAAGAATGGCCAGAAGGATGATGATGCCGGCGGTGATGGGCACCAGGTACGCGACGCCGGCTGCGCCCAGCGGAATCAGCACAGTAAGCGCGGCTTCCGGTCCGTAGGCGGCGGAGCTCAGGGCATCGAGACCGAAGATAGGGATTCCCGCGGCCGAACCGATCTGCTCCGCTCGCGCTTCATTGGAGGCCAGCGGCCGTCCCAGCAAAAGATCGAGAAATGGCATGACGCAATTCTCTTACGAAGGGCCAGAAACGTAAATCACAGAAAAAAAGCCGCCGCCCGCGAAGGGGCGGCGGCAGAGTGAGTGACAAGCAGTTTACGAAGTTGGCTTGGTTCCGGTGAAGTAAAACACCACGTAGGCCTGGATGCTGCCGTTAGCCTGGGGCACGCCATAGACCTTGACCAGCGTGCGGCTGACCAAGCTGCCGACTGATTCGTTTTGTCCGTAATGGTTTCGCGCCGGCATGAACTGCAACCAGTAGATCCGGCTTGCCCTCGTGAAGCCGTGTCATTTTGCTGACAGTGTTTCCCGTGCAACACGAGCTGAGCCCCTCAGCCACATTCGTATCTCCAGCTAAGGTCCTTACAGCTCAATGGCTTAACGAGACCCCTTGGTTCGGTCCTCACACTGCAAAGTATCCCGACGAGAGCAAGATCGGAGATGAACATGTTTGGAACGAAGCGCAGACTTGAAGCAAGCGACCGGGTTCTGGAGTACGCAACCCGTAACGACTTCGCGGCGATTTTCAACGACGATATGAGCGCGCTGCATACGCTCGCGCTCCTGCTCACGGCGGATCAAGCGAAGGCCGAAGAATGCTTTGTCGCCGGGCTGGAAGAGAGTATCCAGGGAAATCCGGTCTTCCGGCAGTGGGCGCGCTCCTGGAGCAAGCGCGTCGTCATCAAAAATGCAATCAAAATGATGGCGCCGGCTCCGGGCCAAGCCAATCCCGCTAAGCCAGCCTCAGCCGCACAGCGCGAAGACTCAGAGAGCGACGCCTCGATGTCCGTCGTCTGGGAGCTGCCGCCGTTCGAGCGCTTCGTGTTCGTGATCTCGGTACTCGAGGGTCATTCGGTGAGCGATTGCGCCAGCCTGCTGGGCTGCACACTCACCGAGTTGAGCCGGGCGCGGTCGCAGGCGCTCACACAGATTGCACTGGCCCGCGGCGTCGGCGCGGCTGCGCCCCAGAGTCGCACCGCCTCGCCGATTCGCTTCATGGCCAGGCCGGAATGGGCGTGACACTTTTAGGCCCGCTACCCCACGCGAGCTGATCCACTCGGGCCCGGTACCCTCAAGACCAGTTCTGGGTGTGGCCACTTCGCGTAGCAAATCGGTCTCTAACTCCTCAGCACACTTCTGCAAACAACAAAAAGTCTCAATCTAGCCCATCTGGCTTTCTTCGGTGCTATCAAGGAGGTTGAAATGGATTGGACGCTACTGAAACGATTCTTCCGTCTTAGTCTGCTGCTGGTAATCGTGACGTTCGCGGCAGGACTTGCAACCGCTCAACTATTACCAACCCTCACTAATGTCCGTACGGTTGCTTCAACCGTACCCACAAATGGCGACGTTAATCCTTACGGCGTCGCGCAGGTTCCGGAGTCGAAAGGCAAGCTGGTCGAGGGCGATATTCTGATCAGCAATTTCAACAACAGCGCGAACCAACAAGGAACGGGCACCACGATTGTGCAGATCTCGCCCACCGGAGCCGTTCATCTCTTCGCGCAAATTGACGCCAAGACGCTGCCCGGGAACTGTCCGGGTGGAGTTGGCCTGACCACGGCCCTGGTTGCATTGAGCAGCGGCTGGGTCGTGGTGGGCAGCCTTCCCACCAGCGACGGCACTTCTGCCACCGCCAAGGCGGGGTGTTTGATTGTGCTGAATTCCAACGGCAATGTCGTGGAAACCATCTCCGGCGGCCACATTGCAGGCCCCTGGGACATGACCGCCGCCGATGGCAGCCCGACTGCCACATTGCTTGTCACCAATCTCCTCAGCGACGCGAACTTGAGTGACACCCAGCCCTCAAACACAGCGACCGTGGTCCGGGTGGTTCTGAAGGTTGACGTGGCGGACAAGCCCCAGGTGCTCTCGAGCACGGTCATTGGCTCCGGATTTCCGGTGCGCTTCGATCCGGCAGCGCTGATCATTGGCCCCACCGGAGTGGCCTTGGATGGCAATCTGGATCTGCTTTTCGTTGCCGATAGTCTGAACAATCGCATTGCCGGGATTCCCAACCCGCTCACCCGCACTACCAGCGCCGGCACCGGAGTTACCCTTTCCCACGGCGGCGCCCTGAACGATCCGCTGGCGACGTCACGCGCTCCCAGCGGCAACATCATTGTTTCCAATGGCGGCGATGGCAACCTGGTGGAGATCACCGACGACGGGAAGCAAGTCGCAACCAAACTGGTGGACATGAGCGGTTCGCCGCCGGGAGCGGGCGCGCTGTTCGGTCTCCTGGCTTTAAGCGACAGGGTCTTCTTCGTGGATAACGCGACGAATACCTTCAACGTCGCCGAACCATAAGCGCGAAGCGCTAACGGCTGTGTAGTTCAGCGAAACGGGACCCCGGGCGCATCGGCGCCTGGGGTTGGACGGTCCTCGGCACTCGATTCCGGCTTGCCTGGAGACCGCCTCCGGGTATTCAATAAGGGGAACTGCGCGCGAGGACAACCGTGAATCGCAGACAGTTCCTGAAAGACGCATCTACGCTGGGGAGCGCGGCCCTGTTGGCTCCGTCATTGCTGAGGGCCATCGAGTTGGGCGGTGCTTCCGCTGCAACCGCGCAAGTCGCGTTTGTCAAAACCACAGATCGCGTGGCGGGAGTCGCCCGCGCCATTGACCTGCTGGGCCTGGAGCGTTTCCGCGGCAAGGATCTTTTCATCAAGCCCAACTTCAACAGTGCTGATGCGACTCCCGGTTCCACGCACCAGGACACTCTGGCGGCCCTGCTGCGCAAGCTCAAGGCCATGGGCGCCGGCCCACTTACCTTGGGCGATCGCAGCGGCATGGGCAACACTCGCAAAGTCATGGAGGCCAAGAACGCGTTCCAGCTTGGGAAAGAGCTGGACACCAAAGTAGTCGTGTTGAATGAATTGCCGGCGGATGATTGGGAACTCATTCAACAGCCGGACAGCCACTGGCAACAGGGATTCGCACTGCCGCGCCTGGTTCGCAACGCCGGTGGCATCGTGACCACCTGCTGCCTCAAGACCCATCGCTATGGCGGACATTTCACGTTGTCACTCAAGAATTCCGTGGGTCTGGCGGCGCAGCGCGTGCCCGGTCAGCCCTACAACTACATGTCCGAGCTACACTCCTCGCCGCACCAGCGCCGCATGATCGCCGAAATCAACGCCGCGTATCATCCCGATCTGATCGTGCTCGACGGCATCCAGGCCTTCGTCAACGGCGGGCCGGACCAGGGCAAGCTGGTTGATGCCAATGTCATCCTGGCCGGGACGGATCGCGTGGCCGTAGATGCGGTGGGTGTGGCCCTGTTGCGGCATTTCGGGACGACTCCGGAAGTAAGTCAGGGAGCCATTTTCGATCAGGAACAGATTGCGCGTGCCGTCCAGCTCAAGATTGGGATCGGCGATCCGCGACAGATCGACCTGGTCACCGGCGACCGCGAAAGCGCGGAGTACGCAAAACCGGTCCGCGCAATGCTCGATGGCGCCCCGGCCAAGGCAGCCTGAGTTGTCGGCGGAGAACGAATGCACCAACCCGGATGCGTTCGGTTGACTGAGAAAGAAACCGCGAGAGTGGTTCGGCTACCGCGCCGTGCCTGTTCTGCACCAACCTGCCGAGCAACAGCCCAAAAAGGAACTGGCACGACGCGGACTTAACAAATCTTGTCATACAATGTACCTTTGGGCTCTTGCGGCGCCTGCTGTGTTCGCCTAAATTTGGCTTTCAAGGAGACGAACGATGCTTAAGTCTCACCTTGTTGGCCCCTTCGTCCTGATGTCTGCGCTGGCGTTCCTGGCAGCCGGCGCCTTCTCTCAACAGCCGGAGAAGAAGCCCGTACCCGAGACATCGTCAGCCCGGCTGGCTAACGCCAAAAACGTGATGGTGACGCTCGCCCACGGCAACCACATTCCTTACGAAACAATCAAATCCACGCTCGACGGTTGGGGACGCTTTACCCTGGTGGAGACCGCGGAAAAAGCCGATCTTGTGGTGACGGTGGCAACGACCGGCGGGGACAACAGCGTGCAGGTCGCCACCAGCAGCGGTCCTTCGTCGCTGGCCAGCCGCCCGGAGCAATCCACCAGCAGCAGCAGGGAGTTCTCCAGCGCCGATATCACTATGACCGTCTATGACGCGAAGAACAAGAGAGTGCTCTTTTTAGCCACCGAGACCGCAAAGTCCGCCTTGAAGCAAACTACGCGGGAGAACAATCTGGTGGAGGCCGCGGAACGCCTGGCAGTCAAATTCCACGACCGTTTGGAACCCCCGCCCCCGAAAGAAAAGGATTAAACCGCGTTTCCAAAACGCGATTCGTAACCGCATTCGAGGATCATCGCCCGGAAGTGAGGTCCTTGGTGATTCGATCTCCCGGCGGCGTGAGTTATAATCCACAGCGATGTTAGGTGGACGCACCAACGAACAGTGGATCGCGCAGTACGCGGGCAGCCACACCCATCCCGTCAACCGGCTGTGCCATACCCTGGGCATTCCCATGATCGTGATTTCCCTCTTGGTTGGACTGGCCGTCATCTTCCTGCACTGGCTGTGGGTCTATGCCTTGGGCCTGTTCCTCCTGGGATGGATTCTACAGTTCATCGGCCACGCCTTCGAAGGCAAAGAACCGGAGTTCTTTCACGACTGGCGCTTTCTTCTGGTGGGCACGCGCTGGTGGTGGGCCAAGGTCCGCGGCAAGGCTTAGGGCCAGCTTCCGCGAGTGCTCCGCAATTTGATCTTCCATCCTCCCGGACGTAGAGTTAAGGCAGTAACGCGAACGTTAACCCCGCCGCCCGCTGTGCCGCACAAACTCTCAATCGCAGGCCAAGGAGTACCCCTTATGTTTACGCGCATCGTTGAAATGACCAGCAAGAACGGAAAAGCCAGAGATCTCTCCCGCACCATCAACGACAAGGTGCTCTCTCTTCTGAACAAACAACCGGGATTCGTGGACGAGATCATGCTGGTCTCAGAGCAAAATCCCGGCCGCCTGGTTGCGCTGAGCTTCTGGGAGACCAAAGAAGACGCCGAGAAATACAACCGGGAAACCTTCCCCAAAGTAAATGAGATCATCCGCGACCAGATCGAGGGCCCGCCTAAAGTGCAGACCTTCGATGTGGAACACTCAACCGCCCATGACATTGTTGCCGGAAAGGCAGCTTGATCAACATCGTTTTCTCCGGCACGCGGGCCGGCGTGGCCCGTTTTTTTCTGCCTTGATCAACTTTGGAAACTCGGAGCACAGGCGCCCTCGCCTGTGCCTTCGCAGAGTGGCAACTGCCCCAAAATTCGCCGCTAGCCGCGCTGCCTGCCTCCTCGCTGACGCTGAACGCATCTGAAGACTACAATAGCCTCTTTGGAATTTATGTCTGACCGCCTCTATCTGAGTATCTGGTTTTCCAGCTTCCGCGAGTCGGAAATGCTGCCGCGCCTGCTTTCCGTGGTGAAACAGTTCCCGTACTCCGCGCAGCGGAGCGGCATCGGCCACCTGGCGGTACACAGCATCTCCTGGGACCAGCCCATGGTTTTTCAGCAGACTTTCGACTATCGCGCCGACCCCGAGCGCGTACTGGCTCTGGCAGCCGAGTTTTTGCAGGAGGACAACGCCTACGAAGTCGAAGCCATGTGGGACCTGTGGGTGCCCGTCCAGGAAGGCGATCTGGACCAGACCTGGGAATTGCGTCCCCAAGCCGTGAAGTTCACCGCCTTCGGCAGCAAGTTCGAAGACGCCACCTACCAGCAAAACGGCCATATCCAGGTGGACTTCGGCCTGGACACACCTTTCCTCTATGAGGACATTGAGTTCAATGAAACCGTGGAGCGCCGCATCAAGGCCAACGTCCACAAGCTGGTGAGCTTTACGACCACCGTGGAACAAAACTGCGGCATCAGTGGCCGCGTGCTGTGGTCGGAATCAGAAGACAACCTGGCTCAGAAGCTGATAGAGAGACTACAAAAAGTGCAGTGAGTTAAGTTTATGGAACCGCTGAAACACGGAGGAACGGAGGCAGCGGAGTTAAGAATGGAATTCGCTGACTTGACGCAAAAAAGTGATCGCGGCTTCATTGAGAGTCCACTCCGCAATCGGTCCAGGAGTTTTGGAGAAGGTCTATAGAACGTGTCTGCAGCACGAATTGCGCAAGAGCGTT
>DATDGY010000275.1:0-35668 GCA_036521855.1 Candidatus Angelobacter sp. | reverse complement strand
CCTGTTCCTGCGCGCCCTCGACAGCCACAAACATGATGTGAGCTGGCTGATCAGTCCGCACTTCGGCAACCGCTTCACGCGCAGCAATCTGATCCACGTGACCGCGGTCGATTCCGCGCCGCAACTGGAAACCCGGAACATGGCCCAGCTTCCCGCGCTGCCGTTGGGCAGCCGCATCAGGCTCGATCCCTGGGATGACCACGTGGAGATGCAGAAGGGCAAGCCGGTGCCGCTGATTTCGGCGCGCGACAAGATGTCGTTCGAAGTCACGCCCATGTTCCCGAACCTGGTGCGCTTCAACCCCGCGCCGGCCAACAACGATGTGGCCTCCAAGACGGGGCAGTAACGTAGCCGTTCGATAATTTCCACGTTTTTCTGCGGCTTGAGCCGTCGGGCTCAAGCCGTTCTTTCATTTACACTGCCTTGGAGCAAGCGTTCGCCTAAGGTTCTCTCGTTGACAAACTCTCAGCAGACCTGCGCATCCCACTCTTAACTCTTTACTATGTTTTAATCCGGTTTGGAGCAGGAAAATGGGCCGAACACGGGTTGCGCGACTACTCAGTCTGCTTCTTGCCATACTCGGCTGTGGGTTCCTCGCCGGATGCGGCACTACCGCCGTCAGCGGTTTGCTCGCTACTCCCACGCCGACGCCCGGCGCATCGCCCACTCCAACCCCGTCACCCACAGGGAGTCCGACTCCGACACCTTTTCCCACTCCAACTCCGTTGCCGACGCCGACTCCGTTCCCGACGCCGACTCCGTTCCCGACTCCAACACCGTTCCCCACCCCAACCCCAGTCCCCACGCCAACTCCGGTACCGACTCCTACTCCCACGCCCACGCCCGCGGCAGCGAGACAGTTCATCTACGGCACTCCCGGCTTTGAGAGTGGTAGCGTTCAGGCGGGAGTGATCCAGAGTGACGGCACAATCTCTTCCGTGGCCCAATCGCCGTTTGTCGAAGGGCTGGGGACGCCCAGTATCATCCAGATTACCGGCGACACGAAAGGCCATTTCATCTACGTGCTCAATGTGGAGGCCCAGGCCGTGGGCGAGATCATCGGCAAGCCTGGTATCTGTGGTTTCGCCGTCGATCCTGGGACGGGCGCGCTCTCGGTTGTTCCCGGCAGCCCGATCGTGTTTTCCGTGCGCAACAACAACAACATGGCTGTTGACGGCTCCGGGCATTTCCTCTTTGAGCCAAATCTATCCAACACTGGCTTCGACGTGTATTCCATCGACCAGAACAGCGGTGGGCTGACGAAGACATCGGCCAATTCAAACGCGCCCCCGGTGGGAACTTTTACGAATGCCAGCGCGGATGGCCGTCTGTTATTCAACGCGGGCAACGGAATGGTGGAAGTCTTCTCCATCGCCGCTACAACTGGAGAGCTAACGGTTGTTTCCGGCAGCCCCAGCCCAACCGGAGGCTCCGCCGGCCCCATGGCCATCACGGCGGACGGGAAATTTCTGTACGTGGCCAATCAAAATGAAGGCACGATGATGGTGTTTGCGATCGCCGCCAGCGGGACGCTCACGCCGGTGACCGGGTCTCCGTTCACCATCGATACCGGCGCCCAGTTCCTGGCGCTCACGCCTGACGGAAGGTTCCTCTACGTTGCCGCAGTCACCCCCGTCACCGCCGCCAACTCGACTGTGAAAGGATATTCAGTGAATCCCGCCGGGGGTACGTTTACTCCGATCGCAGGTGCTGTCGTCAACAACGCCAGTTCGGTCACCGTAGATCTCTCGGGCCAGCGGGCGTACGTTTCCGTCAAGCCCGGCCCGTTTGTCGGTCTGCAGCTTGTCATCTACAGCATCGATCCCGCGTCCGGAGCCTTGACCCAGATCGGACAGGCGAGCGCGCCCGTCAGCGATGACCCATCTGATATGGTGGTCGTTCCGTAGAGTTCAGCCACGCAGTTGAGTCTTGAAGAGGTTGTGGCGGCCCGCGCTCAGATCAAGTTCCGCCCTTTGACTTCCAGATATTCATTGACCAGAGTGGTTGTCAGTTTGCCGGGTGAAATCTCGAGCGCCAGCGCGCCCCGCGTACGAATCCGACTGATGAGGGCTTCGCGGCGATGCGTCAACTCCTGGGCCGCTGCCACTTCGAACATCTCCCCGGCGTTCTCCGGAAATTTCGACGCCAGGGCCAGCAGGTCCGTCTGGGCTATCACGGTGAAGAGCAAGAGATGCTTGGAGAGGATTTGCGAGGCGCTCTCAATCACCTCCGGAGTCATGGAGGTGTCGGCCAAGTCGGTGATCCAGATAATGAGCGCTCGCTGCTTCTGGATTTGCAGCAGGGCCGAGGCAGCGCGCAGGTGGTCCGCCTCAGCCGCTTCTTCGCGGGCGGACGCCAGGCCTTCCAGGATCACGCGCAGGTGAGGCAGCCCGCGGCCGAGCCCAATACGCTGCTGGATGTTGCGGCCGTACACCAGTATGCCTACGCGATCACCGGAGTAGAGAGCGATTTGGGCCAGGGAGAGCGCGGCGTTGACGGACAAGTCCAGCTTGCTGAGTTCGCCGACGCGAGCGCGCAAAAGGCGGCCCGCGTCCATGATCAGCCATACCGCCTGGCTGCGCTCGACCTGATAAAGCTTGGTTACGTGCTTGCCGCGGCGGGCCGTAGCGGTCCAGCAGATGTTGCGGAATTCGTCGCCCTGCTGGTATTCCCGCAGGCTCTCGAACTCGCGGCCGACGCCGCGCTGCCGGATCAGGCGCTTCTCCAGTTCGATCTGCCGGGCGCGGCTGAGGTAGATGTTGTGGCGCTTGGCCTCTTCGAGATCGGGAAAGACGCGGATGGTCTGCCGAAGATCTGCCACTGCCCAGCGTTCGGCAAAGCGCGCGGCGCTTTGGTAGCGCAAGTAGGCCGCGCCGAGCTTGACATCCCCGCGTTCCAGCGGCCGGATGGTGTACGTAGCCGATCCCATGTCTCGCGCCGGGGCGGTGATGGCCACGGTGGGCGGCGCCGAGCGCAGGGCCTTGGGGACCTCATCGAGGACCGTACACTCCACCCAGGTCGCGCCCAGGTTCTGGAGCTGAAGTTGTACCTTGAGGTCGTTGCTGAGCGAAGGCGGACCGGTCCAGGAGCGCTCCAGCACCAGTTGATGCGGACGCGGCAATCGCGACAGATCAATTGCCCAGGCGACGATGGCGCAAAGGTCAAACGCGGCCATCAGAAGCAGGAAACGAGCGTCCCAGAAAGCGGGAACTGCCCACAAGATCCCGATCAGCACGGTGAGAAAGAACCGGCGGCCAAAGCCGAAGCCAAAGCGCTTGGTTTGCCGCGCCGGGTTGCGCGCCGGTTTCGGCGCCAGCTGCGTCGTCCGCATTTTATTTGGGGACCTCGACCGAGCGAATGATCTCCTTCAGCACTTGATCGCTGTCCAGGCCCTCCAGTTCGGCTTCCGGCTTGATGATGACGCGATGACGCAGCACGGGCAGGACGGCGCTCTTCACGTCGTCAGGAATCAGGTAGTCACGGTCCTCCAGGCCAGCCACGGCTTTGGCCACCATCAAGAGGCTGACGGCGGCGCGAGGGCTGGCGCCCAGCGATAAGGCCGGCCAGTCGCGGGTGCGCCGGGCTAGCTCCACGATGTAACGAAACAGCTGCGGTTCAACGCGGATGTTGCGCACCTCCGCGCGGGCCTCAGCCAGGGCGTCCGCAGGCAGCGCCGCGAGCCCGGCTGCATCCAGGTTGTGAGCGTCGAAACCGGCATGGTGGTGCTCCAGGATGGTGATTTCCTGCTCAACCTGCGGGTAGGTGACTTTGATCTTCAGAAGAAAACGATCCAGCTGCGCTTCCGGGAGCGGATATGTGCCTTCGAACTCTATGGGGTTCTGGGTGGCGAACACGGTGAAGAAGCCGGAAAGAGGATGGGTGACGCCGTCGATGGTGATCTGGCGTTCTTCCATGGCTTCCAGGAGCGCGGCCTGGGTGCGTGGAGGCATGCGGTTGACCTCGTCGGCGAGAAGCACGTCAGTGAACAGCGGCCCGCGATGCAGGGAGAATGCGCTGGTGGATAGGTTGAGCACGTTGCTGCCGATGATGTCCGCCGGCATCAGGTCGGACGTGCATTGCACACGACGGAATTCCAGCGCAAACAGCCGCGCGAAGCACTTGATGACCAGCGTCTTGGCGATGCCGGGCACGCCTTCCAGCAGGGCATGGCCGCCGCAGAGGATGGTGAGCAGGCACTGGTTGATCAACTCTTCCTGACCAACGATGACCTTGCCCAGTTCAGTTCGTCCGTGAGTGAGCACCCGGGACACGGTTTGCATGAGGAACGATCTCCTGTTGTTCGAAAGAAATGAGTTGCAAGCGGCAAGCTTGCAGGTTGAGCTGCTGCACCAACTCCAGGGCGGTGGCTTCCTGCAGCTCCGGATCATACAAGGCGGTTTCAACGCGGCCGAGCAAATCCTGCAGGCTATCGTCCTTGTCGCCCAGGCGGATGCGGATCCCACGCGCCAGCTCGGCCGCCGGGACGTCAGTCCTCAATCCCAGTTGCCGCCCTGCCAGCGCGCGATAGCGAGCATAGGGAACTTCTAAAGCCGCCCGCGTGGCATGGGCCCGCCGGTACAGTCCTCCCAAGGTCTCCACAAACTCGAGCGGTGACAGCCGTGAGGGCGAGTCCGCAGGGTAGATGGGCCCGTTGCGCCGGGAATAGGTGAGCAGCAGAGCCAGCGCCGCCAGGACGCCTTGCGCCAGTCCAAATAGGATTGGCTTCTCGCTCAAGTACGAGCCTGCGGTTCGCTGCGAGCCGTGAAAGTATTCGTCCCAGAACACGCGATGATTGGCGGCGTCACCGAGGGAGTTCAGGAGCAGCTCCATGTTGCCGGAGTTCGAGATGCCGGTGTTGTTGAGCGGTGCGGTAGCTGCCCACCAGATTACCTGGCCTTTCCCAACCTGGTAGGAAACCACAATCGGCCGCGCGCTCCCCGAGCGTTCATCGGAATAGTGGACCAGACACCTTGTGGAGCAATCCTTCCAGTAGGCGTTGGGCGACAGGCTGATCGCACCGCCGCGGGTCAGCGAGGTCAGCAGTTGTGGCTGAAAGTCCCGGGGAAGCGGGTCAGGCATCGACTCGACCTCGGTGTTCGCATATGGAAGATAGAAGTCCGCGGCACGTCCGGTAAACAAAATCTTTCCGCCGCGGGTCAGATACAACTGTAACGCTTCTTTCTCTTCGCGCGATGGAGACCGAGAGGGCTTTGCGATCACCAGAACTGTCCCGCCGGCCTCGGCGGGAAGGTCCGTGGGCCGCTGCTCCCATCGCTCCACCTTGTAGCCCAAGTCCTGCAGCAGAAGATACGCGGCCTTGGCCCCGCTCGGTCGAGCAGAATAACTGCTGGGGATTCCTGAGTCCGGTTCGCCCGAGGACAACAGCGACAGCGCCACAATCAGAGACGCAAAGATCAGCGCCGCCCAGGTCAGCAGGCGGCGATCACCCTTCTCCAGTTTCACAGGCATCCGAGCTTCTCCAATTGTCCCAGGGTCTCCTGAAAATCCGATTCGGCGGCGTCGCGGTGTCCGTACCAGACCACTTCAAACTTGCGCGTGAGCGTGGCCAGAGCGGGGTAGCGCGATGACCGCAGGCCCACCAGTTGCAGGTATTCCCGGGGAGTGCGCGCCCGGTCGGGCTTCCACGCGCCGTGCTCTTCCAGAAACGAGATGCCCGCCCAGTAGGCCAGGTGGATGGCGCTGCGCCAATCCTGCTGTTGCGCCAGCGACCGGGCTTCCGCCAGCCAAGAGCGCCAACTTCTGGCCGAAGGGGAAAAGGGAATGATCTCGCGCATGGCGGGCTCGGTTCGCGACCGGCGAAAATGGCGCAAGGTCCAGATCACCAGCAAAACCAGAGCGGCCGCGACCAAGAGATAGATCAGGATTTGAAACAGGTCAAAGCGCGAGCTGCGAGCAAAAGAAAGTTTGTCGATAAGGCGCGAGAGCCATCCCAGGATTTTGCTAAGCAGAACCTCTCCGGCAGTGGGTCCGCTGCGGTCTTTGCGGAATTCCTTGCGCGCCAGAATGCCGGTGAGTTTCCTGCGAGCGGCTTCGTTGTCCTGGCCCTGGACATAGGCTTCAGCCTCCGCGCGAAGCGCCTGCAGGTAGTTTCGCATCTGCGCCAGTAACGCGGAACGTTTCTGCGCATCTGCCCTGGAGAACAAGGCCAGATCGTCCTTCAAGTCGCGATAGCTGACGGTAACCTGGTTCTTGCCGTCGCCGACTGTTACCTTGTCGGGAGTGCCAGCTACTGTTGCCGCTGCGCGCTCGGGATGGTCACCCAACGAGTCTATTTTTGTGGCGAGTTCCTGGAGTTGCCGGCGGTACTCAGCGAGAGTGACATCGCCGGCACTCGCCCGGGCGGGGAGAAAGAGAAAGGCAGCAAAGAGAATGATGGCGATCTGTGAAAGGCCGCGCTTCATCTGATGCCGTGCGCCACGCCGGCCGCCTGCTGCGCGGGCGGCTGTCCGATGGCCTGCATCATGAGCTGCAGGTCAAAGGCTTCATGGCGTACACGTTGATCGTAGTAGATGAGAGCGAGTGAAATGGTGGCAATCGGATTCGCCAACACTCCGGCAAAAAACGCCCCGACTTCCTGCAAGAGCACGCCGGTAAGAAAGGATCTGCCGTGCGTTGCCAACTGGTATATCTGGCCCGGCAAACCCAGTACCACCCCGAGGACGACGCCTAGAATTCCGGTGAGCAGGAAAACCAGTATGAGGCGCCAGATCGTCCCCTTGGTAAGGGACCAGCTTCGGGCTATTGCCGCGCCGACCGGTAACTTCTCCAGGATGCATGCAGGCACGGCCAGGCAGAACTTGCAATAGAGAAACACACCGCCCAAAAGTCCGGCTAGGAACACCAAGACTCCAAAAACTATGCCAATGACAGCCATAATCGTGACACCGGCGCCGGAGCCTGCGAAGACTCTGCTTGAGCCAATCAACACTCCTACGATGATCGCAGCAATGAATTCGCCCACAAAGATGGCGCCGAACGCGGCCAGGGAGACAAGAATGATGATGCCGAGAACCCGCCAAAAGCGAGCGACTACCTGTTTGTACGCCTGGCCGATGGTGACGGTTTCGCCCAAGTGGAGTTTGGCCACGCCGTACACCGTAGCGCCTCCGGCGAGTGCGTAGCTCACCGTGTAAACCACAGCGTAACAGGCGAGAAAGCTTAACAACGGCCCGAGGAGAGCTACAGGCGATACTCCAACCGTGATGCGCGGGGGGTAGCCAAGAGGTATGAAGGCGAGCTGCAGGATCATCAAGAGCGCCGGCAACAACAGGCCGATGCCGGCGAGCAACACAAAATGGCTTCTATAGAGTTGAAATGTCCGGTCGAGCACCTGGGAGGTGCTCATAGGGCGCAAAGTTAGTTCCGTTGCCATGCCAAGTCCTTTGATGGAGGGCCGCATCGTACCACAGAAAAAGACGGCAAGAAGCGCCGCTTATGCTGGGCCGGCTGCTACAAAAGCATCAACCGGGCTCGCCTGTTCCGGGCCTTCCATCCTCAAATTGAAAGATCAGGGTTGCTTGTCCAATGGTTTCAATCATTGTAGATGAAGGCGATAGCCATTGTAGCCAAGCGAGCCAGACGACGCCTGAGGCCGGCGCCCGCAGCGAACTAAGTAGTTTTTCGACGAATAGCCTTCTGGTAGGATGAGCAGCTTACTTAAAGGGGTGGACCATGAAAAGAGCTTCTGTCGCCGCCGTTCTAGTGGTGCTGCTGGCATCGCTTTCCGCCGGACAGGAACCCAAGAGTGCGCAAAGTCCCGCACCGGTTCGTTATCTGCGCTGCGGGGCGCTGTTCCAGCCGGAGAGTGGCCAGATGCAACGCCACGTCCTGATCGCGATCCAGGGCGAGCGCGTCAAGGAAGTCCAGGAGAATGGCGCGCCACCGGCAGGCGCCCAGGTGATTGACCTTTCTGACCATACGTGTCTGCCGGGGCTGATTGACACACATACCCACACGCTGCTGCAGGGCGACATTACAGCCGCGGACTACGACGAGCAATTGCTGAAACAGTCGGTGGCGTATCGCGCGATTCTGGGGACGCGCTCGGTGCGGCGCGCGCTGGAGTACGGATTTACCACCATCCGCGACCTCGAAACCGAAGGCGCCGGCTACGCCGACGTGGACCTGAAGAAAGCCATCAACAATGGGATCATCCCCGGACCGCGCATGAAAGTGGCCACCCGCGCCATGGACGTGACCGGCGCCTATCCGCTGACGGGCTATTCCTGGGAAATCCAGGTGCCGCATGGGGTACAAGTGGTGGACGGACCGGACAACGCCCGCAAGGCAGTGCGGGAGCAGATCAGCTTCGGCGCCGATTGGATCAAGGTCTATTCCGACCGCAGCTATTTCGTCCGCCCGGACGGTGTGCTCGACGACATCCCCACCTTCACCATGGACGAGCTCCGCGCCATCGTGGACGAGGCCCACCGCCAGCATCACAAGGTGGCATCGCATGCCATCGCGCTCAACGGCGTCCACAACTCGGTGGAAGCAGGCGTGGATTCAGTGGAGCACGGAAACTACATCGCCGATGCCGATCTTAGAACCATGGTAGAGAAAGGTATCTATTACGTGCCCACCATCTATGTGGGCGAATACGTGGCTCAGGGCCGGGCCGCAGCCGGAGCCAAGGTTTGGATGGACATGATTCGCATCCATGGCGAGACCTTCCAGCGCGCTCTGAAAGCGGGTGTGAAGATCGCTTTCGGCACAGATATTGGCGGCTTCGACTGGGGCATTACTCCGGCCATGGAATTCCCGCTGATGGTGAAATACGGTATGACTCCGGCGCAAGCGATCCGCGCCGCCACTTCCAATGCCGCGGAACTGCTCGGCATGCAGAACGAGGTCGGCACTGTCGCGCCGGGCAAATATGCTGACGTGGTGGCGGTAAAAGGCGATCCGCTCGGCGACATAAGTATTCTGCAAAAGATCGACTTCGTGATGAAAGGCGGAGAAGTCTTCAAGTCCGGAGCGCGCTAAAAGGGTGGAGCAGGCCTTCATGCCTGCGGGCCGTCGCCTTCTTACCGGGTGGCGAGCATCCACGTGGGCGCTAGGGTTTGGCCGAACGGGGAGTTGGTGACCATGGTCAGAGTACCGTCGGCGGACTTGATGTTGAATGCGGCAATGTCCCTGGTCCCCCCGTCGCCGACAAAAAGAAATGCGTTGGTGGGGTCGATCACCAGGAATGAAGGTTGCGTTGGGTTAATGACCCCGGTGCCGGCGGTGGCGAAAGGCGATCCGGAAACCTGGGAAGGAACACCCGCGCTGACTTTGTAGGCCGACACGTTGTTCGATCCCAGGTTGGCCACGTACAGGAAAGTGCCCGTGGAATCGATGGCGGCCATCACCGGCTGGGTGCCGGCGCCAAAAGGAGATCCCGCCACCGGCGACAGCGCGCCGGAAGACTGAATACTGAAACTTGCCACCTGGTTGTTGCCGTTGTCCGTTGCATAGAGGAACTTGGCCTGGGGATCGATGACCATCCCGCGAATGTCCGCGCCTGCAGGAAAAGGCGAGCCGGCAACCAGCGACAGCGCGCCGCTGGACCCGATGGAGAATGCGGCAATTGTCCCCGAGCTTGTGGAAACATAGAGGAATTCCGACATCGGTGAAGCGGCAACGAACTCGGGGTTCACTGGTGCGGCAAACGGTGAACCGCCGATCTCGGTGAGCAGGCCCCGGTTTGCGTCGATGCTGAAAACGGAAATAGAGGGCGCCACCGCGGGGCTGACTGAGCCCTGGTTAAGAACGAACAGGAATTGGCCGGCGGCATCCACGGCCACACCCATAGGATTAAAGTTGCAAGTCGCCGGATTGGGGCACACCGGCGTTGGCAGAATTGCGCTGCCGACCGGGGCAAGAACTCCTGTAGTGTGGTTGACGGTAAATCCGGATACGGTATTCGAAGCTGAATTGGCTACATAGAGAAAGGCGCGCGACGGCGTCAAGGCCAGAGATACCGGAATCGGATTGGTAGGGGTTGACGGGACGGTAAGCGCTTCGACCTGGCCCAGGGTCGTGGTCTGGAAGCCCTGGATATCGTTGGTCCCTGTACCGATCACGTAGAGCAGCGCCTGCGGGCTGCCGATGGTTGCAATAGTGCCATTACCGCCGCATCCTGCCGCGCCAATGACCAAGAGCGCAGCCGTAGTACGAATGAATCCCCGCATGGGCTTTCCCTGCCTCATCTCTTAGAAAGTATTAGAACAAGTAGAAAGTATTAGAACACGCTCGGGCAGGTCGGGTGAGTCCTTCACCCTTCCATGCCCTTGCAGACACTCTCAATATTGTCTGAAAACCAGTCTAGCTGGTTTTACGGGTTTCTAGCCAGAGGGGGCACTAGGAAGCCGGGGTTTTCGCCGGAAAACGCGTGGAGACCGCTACAATAAGCTGCGTGGCCGTCTCCATCAGGCACGTCACGGATTCGTCCGCGGAGCCTGCGGTCCGCGGTTTTCTCCACGTGCCCGACGAGAAGAACGGTGATGGGCTGGCACTCACGCATGGAGCCGGCGCCAACTGCCAGTCGAAGCTTTTGACGGGCCTGGCCGACGCGTTTGCCGAAGCCGGCTTCTCGGTGCTGCGGTGCGACCTACCCTTTCGCCAGCGTCGTCCCCAAGGCCCGCCGTTGCCCGGGAGCGCTGCTGCCGACCGCGAAGGTCTTCGTCGCGCCGTTCAGGTCCTCAAGCAAACCACGCCAGGACGCATCTATCTTGGTGGCCATTCCTATGGCGGCCGGCAGGCGAGCATGCTGGCCGCCGAAGACAGCCAATTGGTCGCGGGACTGCTCTTGCTGTCCTATCCGCTGCATCCTCCGCGCAAGCCGCTGCAGCTGCGAACCGGCCACTTTCCGAACCTGGCGACTCCGGCGCTGTTTGTCCATGGATCGCGCGACCCATTCGGCTCCATCGAAGAATTGAGCACTGCCAGGAAGCTTATTCCGGCTCGCAACACTCTGCTGGAGATTTCCGGCAGCGGGCACGAACTGTTGCCGCGGCACGCGAGTGATGTGCCGTCGCAGATCGTGCATGCCTTTTGCGGATTCTTCTCCTGAGCCACCCTCACGCTGCGGTGGTCATGGCGGCGACGGGCACGCGGATATCGAGCCGTGTCCCTCGGTTTGGTTGCGACTCCACGGTGATTTGACCGCCTACCAGGCGCAGCCGCTCGCGCATACTCACGAAGCCCAAGCCGGGCTTGAGTTTGAGCCGGGCTGAATCAAATCCAATGCCGGAATCGCTGATGGATAGGTGAATTCCTTCGCTTGATCCGGTGATTTCCACCCGGCAGCTCAGGGCGCCGCTGTGCTTGGCGATGTTTTGCAGGCCCTCCTGAACCACGCGAAACAAGCACAAGGCGACCTCCGAGGGGACGCGAAAGGGCATCCCGGAATGGCTGAACGAGGCTTCAATCCCATATTGCCGGGAGAATTCAAGACACAGTCCCTGGACCGCAGAAACGAGTCCCAGGACTTCCAGGTGCGACGAATGGAGTTGATGGGCAGTCACGTTCATGGCCCGGGAGATCTCTTTGAGTTTCTCGCTCAAGTCGCGCAGCCAGGCTTCGATCTGCGGCGGGTTTTCCGGCCGGGACAAATGTTGGGCCAGCTCCATCGAGAGCACCACCAACTTCTGGCCAAAATTGTCGTGCAACTCGCGGGCTACACGCTTGCGCTCCTCTTCCTGAGCATGGATGAGCCGGCCGCTGAGCTCCTCCATCTCCTGCTGCGAGAGCTTGAGATCGGTGATATCAATGCACGAGCCGATATATCCGCAGAAACTTCCGTCGGGCGAGTACCGCGGAACACCGGAATCCATGATCCAGCGGTATTCGCCGTCGTGCCGTCGCAGACGATATTCCAACTTGAACCCTTGTCTGGCGTCAAAGGCTTGTGCGTAGCTGCTGAAACAGCCCTCCCGGTCTTCCGGATGCACGCCCTCGGTCCAGCCGTCACCGAGCTCCTGCTCCATCGTGCGCCCGGTAAAAGCGAGCCATCCTTTGTTGAAGTAGTTGCAGAGCTTGTCGGTTCCGGACATCCATAACAACATGGGTGCGCTGTCCGCCATCAGGGCAAACCGCCCCTCGCTCTCCCGTGCTGCTGCTTCCGCCCGTTTGCGGAGGACCGCCTGATAGAAGATGTCTCCGAGAATCTGAAGCTGTGGAACCAGTTCCCGCGGCCAGCCGCGCTGCTTGATCGTGGTAGCCAGCACTAACAAGCCCAAGACCGATCGTTCCGCCTTGAGCGGAACGACAGCGAAGGATTTGATGCCCTTGCGAACAACCTCTCGTTCCGACTCACCTAGGCCCGGAAGTTGGCCCGCTTGTTCCACCAGCAAGGCGTCGCCGCCCTTGAGCCGCTCCATCCAGCCGGGGAATTGCGCTTGCGTGAGCACGGGGAAGGCCAGGTTGGTTCTTTCCTGGGCCGCGTAATGCAAAGCCGTAAATTCCATGCCCGGCTTGAAGCGATCATACAGAGTGACTCGATCCACGCCCAGGAACAAGCGCACCCGTTCCAGGCCGCGCTCGATCTCCGCGTCAATTCGCTCCGCGGGCAGGTTGATGAACCGCGCCAGAGTTTCCGACATGAATGTTTCGAAATCAAGGCGCCGCTTGACGTCTCTCTCCGCGGCCGCGCGTCTGCGTGCCTGTGCCAGCAGGGTGGCGATCAGCAAAGCTTGAAGTAGGACGACGGCAATCGCACCCAGGATGTACCAACGGTAGGTCTGCCAGCTCCCAGGTTCGCTGAAGAGGACAACAGCGTCTCTAGGCACGCGGCTCTCCGGGATGTGCCACCGCTGCAACTGCCGCCAATCCACCGTGATTTCGTCCGCGGGCCCCAGCCGCGCGGGCAGGTCCTGAATGCTGGCGCCCTTGAGGACCTGCAATGCCAGGTTTGCCGCCTCTCTGGCGTTCTTTTCGACGCTATAAATGCTGCCGCCCACGACGCCGCTCCCGATGTCACCCTGGACGAGCGCATACACCGGGGCATTGGCAGACACGCTTACAAGAGAGCAAACCTGCGATGGTACATAAGAATGACCGGCCGCATCCTTCAGCATGGTCAAGAAGAAAATAGCACTGTGGTCGGGAAGCTGGGCCACTTTGCCCAGGAGCTGTTCCAGGGTGAGATCGGACAAATAAGAGACGCGAAGCCGTCCAGCAGAACTGCGCCATTGCGATTGGAGAGCGAGCGAGGAAAAGTGCTCGTATTCCGAGCTGCCGGAAACGACATATAGGTTGCGCGTGTCCGGTTGCAAGCGCAAGGCCAGGTCAACAGTTCCGGCGACATCCACATGTCCGATCACGCCGGTGATGTTCTTCGGCAAGCTGCCCTGGGGAACCTCGAAATCGCCCAGGCTGACGAACACCACCGGCACCTCGGGAAAGACCTTCGCACCCCGGCTGAGCATCAAGCTGAAGGGCACGTACCCGACGGTGATAATCAAGTCGAACTTCTGCGCCGCGTACTTGCGATGGAGAGCTTCGGCCATCTCGGGAATGCTGCGTCCCAACCGCAATTCGTCCACATACTCCTGAAAGAACTGCGCCTCAAACTTGTCGTTCTTGGCAAAAGTCTCCTGCAACTGGGCGTTGACCAGCGCGTTGGACGGCCACTTTTCCCACCCTTCGTGAAGTACCAGGATGCTCTTCATGGGCTTCTCCTGGGCAGAGCAGAAGGAAGAAGCGCCTAAGAGCCAAGCCAAGGCGAGTAAGCCGGTTACGGATTTCCTCATGACGGGCATCCTTCCCCTTCAGGTTCCAGGCCTATCGTTGCAATTCCGGGCCGGTCTTTCCTCCTCACCTACACGAAGCAGAGCGTCCGTTTCGAGATATCACAAGTTTCGAGATATCACAACAAGATGGCTGCCGGTCGCGCTCTTCTTAATTTAAGATACGCCAGCGTTCCGAGTCAGTGATCGAAGACTGCGCGGCAAACAGCCAACTCCCCATAGTGTAGGACACCGTAAATAACTTGGCTACGAATCTTACAAAGCGTCCGCGAGTTGCTGCTGGCCAGATGGCGACCAGAATTTCGCCAGAGTCGAGGCTCATTGGGCCAAGCTATTTCGATGTCTAATTGTTTACAAGCTATTTACAAGATTGGGACGGTTTTCGCGTGTTCTCGTCCCGGTGTGCTGCCCGAATCCGAACACTCTGGGTAGGGCTTAGGGTTTGAATCTTGATGGGCGTTGACCGCCTACATGATTGTCCTGCAATGATCTACGCGATGGACCCGATTCCTTTCGTTGTGCCGGACCATTACACTGGCGCACCATGAGGCAGTTTGCCAGCCGGCGGAAGGAATATTTTTCTTCAGTCTCGCCAGCAAGTCCCGAGGAGGAGCGCACTCTGCAAAGAGGCGTGCGCCATCCGCGCAAAGGAACCAGAGCTGGATCGAGAGATGATTTCAACCATGTGAGCGGCTTGTACCATCAGATTCCCTTGGGCGCGGTCCATGTGGATGCGTCGGGGATCGTGCTGGAGCACAGAGTCGCGGAAGCCGGCGACATCGCCGGAGAGACGCGGCCAATTGTCGGCAGGCACGTCGGATCGATTGCGCCATGGGCCACTGACCCGGCGTTTATATCCGCGCTGAAATCAGCCATCCAAAGCACCAAGGTGAGCTGCCACTTCGATTTCAAAAGTTCTACCGCTACGATTGAACGGATGATCCATGTCAACATCCTTTCCGTCGGAGACAAGACTGTCTGGGTCTTCATTTCTGACAAGACTCTCGCCATGATTTCCTCCTGAAAATGAGGGGGAGGGCGGCTCGTCCTAGCGCCTTCTACACCTATTCCCGCGTGAAAGTACGTCATTTGCCGGATGAGCTCTCCTCTTGGCGAAACTTGCTGTCCCAAAATGGAACGACCTTATTTCTGGCCTGCGAATGGCAGTTCTGCTTATTTTTTTTCAGATGATATAATCCCGGCAACGGCCCAGGATCCCTGAGGAGCCGAACGACGGAATTTGAGAGTTGCCGGTTTGTCAGGACGAACAACGTTGCGAAAGAGTTCAGACTGTTCATAAGCCGTCCGCTTTTTTTTTGCGCGACGACGTTGAGATATTAAGTAACTAGCAAGGCCGCGCCATGAAGTCTCCTGTGAGACACAAAGCTAAGGACCGCTCTGAGGGTCGAAGCGATTCTCAACATGGCAGTTTCCATCGAAAGAAACTCGACCGCCCGTGAAGGAGATCAACCGAACGGCTTGACGCCGTCCACTACCCGGGAAGCGGCGACGCGGCCGGCGTGGATCTATGCCACAATCCCTCTCATTTTTACGGCGGCTGCTGTCGCGGTGGTGGAATTGATCCGGTCGTTGCTGTTTCCCGGCCCGCCTTCCTGGCAGTCGCACACCATCGGCCTGATGGTAGCCAGCCTGGCCGCAGCCTTCAGCGTGTACTTTGTTCTGCGCCGTCAGGGGCTGGCAGAAAAGCGTGTTCTCGAAGAAACTCTTGCGAAGTACAAGATTGAAGAGTCCCTGAGCGACGTCCGGGAGCAACTCGTCCAGAAGCAGCGCGACGAACGGGAAATGCGCGGGGCCCAACAACTGTTGCAGGCCGCCATCGACGCCTTGTCCGCGCACATTGCCATTCTTGACGAACAAGGAACCATCATTGCCGTGAACCAGGCCTGGCGTCGCTTTGCCGATGAGAACAGCTTTGCCGGAAACGACTACGGAATCGGTGCGAGGTATCTCGATTTTGGCAACCGGACTTCTGAGCACGACTCGGGAGTCGCGGCACGGGGCATTGGCGACGTATTGCTGGGTCAGACAGAGGGGTTTCGCCTGCTTTATCCCTGCACCTGCGTGGGCGGCCAGCGCTGGTTTCAACTGCGCGTCAGCCGGTTCACGGAGAGCGGGGCTAAGCGCCTTCTGGTTTCCCATGAAGACGTGACGGAAGTAAAGATGGCGCAACAAGCCCAGCGCGAGATTGACCATCGAATCCTGCAGTCGCGCGAAGAAGAGCGGCGCAGGATTGCCCGGGAACTGCACGACAGTACCGTGCAGAAAATCTTCGCGGTCAATCTCAATCTGATGGGGATCAAATCACTGCTGAACAGCGGCGAGAAGAAGATTCAGGATTTGCTGGCGGAGACCACCTCCCTGGGCCGGGAATGCATGCAGGAGCTGCGCACGATCTCCTATTTGCTGCGCCCGCCGTTTCCCGCAGGGCACGATTTCTTGCCGGCCCTCTATTCCTATATCGAAGGGTTTTGCAAACGGAGCGGGATCCGCGTGAATCTGGTGCTGCCCTCGCACGCCGGCCGCATGCCCGCCAAGGTTGAAAACGCCCTGTTCCGGGTGGTGCAGGAGACCTTGAGTAATATTCACCGGCATTCGCAGAGCGCGAGCGCGACCGTGGCCCTGCGCAAGAACGAGGAAAGCGTGGTGCTTGAAGTCAAAGACAAGGGAAAGGGAATGCCGAAGTCGCCGGGGACAGGGCCTTATCGGACAACCGGCGGCGGCCTGACAGGAATCGAAGAACGCGTCCATGAGCTCGGGGGAATCTTGGAGATCAAGCCCGCCAACCCGGGGACCATCGTGACCGCGACCATTCCTCTGACAGAACTTAATGCACGACGCGGTGTTCCGGCATAAGGAGTGCCTGTGATTCGCATAGTACTGGCTGACGATCACGATGTAGTGCGGCGCGGGTTGAGCGCGTTGCTGACCCAGCGTCCGGATTGGCAGGTCGTCGGAGAAGCGGCCAATGGCCGCGAAGCGGTTTCCCTGGCCGTCAAACTCAAGCCCAACGTCGCGGTCCTGGATCTCAGCATGCCCGAGCTCAACGGCCTGGAGGCGACCCGTCAGATCAGAAAAGAAGTCCCGGAAACCGAGGTGCTGGTTTTCTCCATGTACGAGAGCGAGCAGTTTGTCCGCGACTTGCTGGCGGCCGGAGCGCGCGGCTACGTGCTGAAGTCCGATGTGACCACGCAACTGCTCATCGCCGTCGAAACCGTGGCCCGGCACAAGCCGTTCTTTACCTCCGAAGTTGCCGAACGCGTTCTGGAAGGCTTCCTGAAACTGGGCGAGCTCTCCGCCGGCGAATCGGCCGGCATCTTGACGCCTCGGGAGCGCGAGATTGTTCAACTCCTGGCGGAAGCCCGCAGTAACAAGGAAGTTTCCAGTATTCTCGGCATCAGCGTGAAGACCGTGGAAACGCATCGCGCGTCCATCATGCGCAAACTCGGGATCAGCTCCATCGTTGATCTGGTTCACTACGCCATCCGCAACAACCTGGTTTCACCCTGAATCCTGACTCTTCGCTGGGCCGAATTTCCATGTTTGGCTGATGCTTTCTGCGGTATATTGGCCGGGCTTTATGTTCCCGAGGTGCCGATGCCGCGAATTGTCCGCTGTGGATTGATCCAGGCCAGCAACCCGCTGAGCCCTGCGCAGCCGCTCGAAAAGATCAAAAAGGCCATGATCGAGAAGCACTTGAAACTCATCGAGCAGGCGGCGAAGAAGAAGGTCCAGGTGTTGTGTCTGCAGGAACTGTTCTACGGCCCGTACTTTTGCGCCGAGCAGGACAAGCGCTGGTACCAGCTGACCGAGCCGGTGCCGGACGGACCGACCACCAAACTGATGCAGAAGATCGCCGCCAAACATCGCATGGCGATGGTGGTCCCGGTGTACGAGAAGGAGATGACCGGCCTCTACTACAACACCGCCGCGGTGATCGACGCCGACGGGAAATATCTGGGCAAGTATCGCAAACATCACATCCCGCAAGTGGCCCCGGGCTTCTGGGAGAAGTTTTATTTCACGCCCGGCGATACCGGGTATCCGACGTTCCCAACCAAGTACGCCCGTATCGGCGTCTACATCTGCTATGACCGGCACTTCCCCGAAGGCGCGCGCGTGCTGGGCATGAACGGCGCGGAGATCGTCTTCAATCCTTCAGCCACGGTGGCCGGTCTGTCCGAACATCTGTGGGAACTGGAGCAGCCGGCGCATGCTGTGGCCAACGGATACTTTGTGGGCGCCATCAATCGCGTGGGACGCGAAGCGCCGTGGAATATCGGCGAGTTCTACGGCAAAAGCTATTTCTGCACGCCACGGGGCAAGATCATCGCCCAGGCCAGCCGCAACAAAGACGAGATCGTTGTCGCCGACCTGGATCTCGATATGATCGCCGACGTGCGCAATACCTGGCAGTTCTTCCGCGACCGCCGGCCGGAAAGCTATGGACCGCTGGTGAAGAGCAGTAGCTGACATTCTGAAACCCCGAAGCGAAGCGAGCGGGCCCTATGGCGGCGAGGGTGTTAAGGCTAGACGGACAGCGCCCGTTGAGCATTCGAGATCATATGGATCCCTCCCGCTCCGCTGGTCGGGATTTCAGAGAAAAAGCCAAACAACAACAATGTCCACCCCCTCACGCGCTTCGACCAATAGAGACATCAGGACCAGCTCGCTCTACAACCCTGATCTCGCGCCGGTCGCGCCAGACCGCCGAACCTGGACCACCTACAACTACGCCGCACTGTGGGTCTCGATGTCCGTCAACATCCTCACCTACATGCTGGCCGCCAGCCTGATCCAGGGCGGGATGAACTGGAAGCAGGCTGTGCTCACGGTGTTTCTTGGCAACACCATCGTGCTGGCGCCCATGCTTTTGAATTCGCTTCCCGGCGCGCGCTATGGCGTGCCGTTTCCGGTGCTGGCGCGGGCTTCCTTCGGCGTGCTGGGCGCGAACGTGGCCGCAGTGCTGCGCGCCCTGGTGGCCTGCGGATGGTTCGGGATCCAGAGCTGGATTGGCGGCGAGGCCATCAACACCTTGCTGGGCACGGTGTGGCCGTCGTGGCGTGGCAATCCCTACGGAACCGCGATCTGCTTCATGATCTTCTGGGCCATCAATCTGCTGGTGATACTCCGAGGCATCGAATACATCCGCTTTCTGCAAGGCTTCAGCGCGCCTATTCTGCTGGGCGTCGGCCTACTGCTCTTGATCTGGGCGTGGAAGAGCGCCGGTGGCTTTGGGCCTATGCTTTCGTCGCCGTCGCAGTTTCGCAACACCAGCGACTTTCTTAAATTCCTGATTCCTGCGCTCAACGGCACCGTAGGTTTCTGGTCCACCGTCTCGCTGAACATTCCCGACTTTACCCGCTTCGCAAAAGACGAACGCGGACAGGCCGTAGGACAGGCCATTGCCCTGCCCCTCACCATGACGCTCTATTCATTTGTCGGCGTGGCTGTGACTTCGGCGACGGTGGTCATCTACGGTTCCGCCATCTGGGACCCGGTACAACTCCTTAGCCGCTTCCATTCGCCGGTGGCTGTCATTATTTCTTTGCTGGCGATATTGCTGGCGACACTCAACGTCAATATCGGAGCCAATGTCGTCTCGCCGGCCAATGATTTTTCCAATCTCTGGCCGCGCAAGATTTCGTTCAAGATGGGCGGCGTGATCACCTGTTTTGTGGGAATCGCCATGATGCCGTGGAAGCTGCTGGCCAACCACAAGACCTTCATCTTCGGATGGCTGGGCGGCTATGCCGCGGTCCTGGGCCCGGTGGCCGGGATCATGATCTGCGATTATTTCGTGATCCGCCGCAAGCGCCTTGTCCCCGACGACCTCTATCTTCGTAGCGGAGCTTATGAATACTCCGGCGGCTTCAACTGGCGCGCACTGGCCGCGCTGGTCGTGGGCTCCGCCGTGGCCCTGATGGGACTGGTGATCCCGCCGGTGCGGTTCTTGTATGACTACTCGTGGTTTGTGGGCTTTGCCGTGGCGTTTGGGGTGTATTGGGGATTGATGGCCCGCAAAGTTTCAGACAGCCTGACGCGGCGTCCGACACCAAAAGATTGTTAATCGATCACTGGGTTCCCACCGACGAGGTGCAGAGCTCCTTCATAGCCGCCGCCGAAGTCAACCCGCGTGATCTCGCGAAGCCGATATTCTATCGGCTTTGCGTCCCAACGCGCATCCGGGCCAATCTCAAGCAAAGACAATCGGCCTTCGTGAAGCTCTGCAATACGACCGATGTGGCACACATCTGGATCGACCTGCTCACGATGAATCGTTATCAGAGGGAAAGCATCGTTCGCGGTGAGCAATAACTCCGGAAGGCTGGCCACACTCACACTCAGTTTTGTGGGCATTCGCTCACCTCGCTTTTTCAGTGCGGCCTCCACGAACGCGGCATAGTTCGCTGGCACCTGAAGCTTACGCACGTCAGCCAAACGGAAGCACTGAAAGCCGTTGAAGCGTATTTCATCATTGATCAACACAATCAGGAAGAACTGCGGACCGACATCAAGTACATAGCCGTTGACGAAACCGTCCTCAAACGGCCGTATGAACTTAATGAGCAGACGGTTACGACGCGCGCGCGCGAGCTGAGATGAACACGTTTTCGCCATAAACGCCATCCGGGGAAAGCTTGAGTCGTTCCTTGCCTTGAACCCCGGCCCTCTACACCAGCTCAAACTTCAACTCACCCAATTTCTCCAAACTGCAAGCGATGTTATCGCCGGGCTTCAGCCACACTTGCTTGTCTTTGGGCTTGCCCTGGATCACCCCTTCGGGCGTGCCAGTGAAAATGATGTCGCCCGGACGCAGCGTGATGTAGTTGGAGATGTAGCTGATCATCTGCTTGCTGTTGAAGATGAAGTCGCTGGTGTTGGAGGACTGGCGCGTTTCGCCGTTGACGCGGCATTCGAGTTTCAGGCTGTCAGGATTGATCTGGTCGGCGGTCACCATGTACGGCCCCAGCGGGGCAAACTGATTCGGAGTCTTGCCGATCAACCACTGACCTCCGGTCTCGAGTTGCAGATCGCGGGCAGTGAAATCGTTGCCGGTGCAGTAGCCGGCGACATAAGAGAGCGCATCGGCCTCGCTGACGTTGCGGGCTTCTTTGCCGATGACGATTACCAACTCGACTTCATAATCGAACTTCTTTGCCACCTCCACCGGCAGCTTGATGGAGCCGTTGTGGTGGTTCAAGGCGACGTTGAACTTGCTGAACAGCACCGGAGCCTTGGGAATAGGCGACCCAATTTCCTGGGCATGCTTGCCGTAGTTCAGGCCCACGCAAACGATCTTTTCCGGACGCGTCACGATGGGGCCGTACTCGATGCCTTCTTCCTTGACGAAGACGAACGCGCTATGGGCCGCCTTGGATTGCAAGGCCGCATCCACCAGCGCATTCAAGCTGGGGCCGTCTTCGTGCTGCAGCAGGTCATCGATGTCGGCGGGTGCGGACGTGCGCAGCGCTTTCGCCGTGTCCGGGACCACCAGAATGCCCTTCTCCGTCTTCACCCCCAGCACGCACGCGTTGTTGCGGCGGATGTTCAGCACCGTCAGCCCGCGCGCCATGCCCCGCGGACGCGGGGGCATCGGACTGGTCTCAGCCTCTCCCATGGTCAAACCTCCTGTTGCGGCGACGGCGGCAACGGCTCCCGCTCCCTTCAAAACGTTTCTGCGTTCCATGATCGGTTGCTCCTTTCGGGATACAAGCATCCGCGCCTACACGCCGCGTTGTGTCGTTCCGAGGGGCCGGGCTTTGATCTTGGCCCCGAGGAATCTGCTTGTACATCTAGGACCGGTGCAAATCAGCAGGAATGATAATACGGACTACTGACCTCCGGCCAGCAACTCATCCATGCTGCAATGCGGGCTGCGGCCACGGGCTTCCTGGAGCTGCTTCCAACTCATGGGTGCGCGTCCGGTCGCGACCTCGGCCATGGTGATGCAGCCGGGAACGGGGCACACAAGCGCGCACAGATTACAGCCTACGCACTCGTCTTCGAGCACTCGCGGAACGTGTTTGGCCTGGGCTCCGTAATGAAGGTCGCCGTGAAGAAGGCCGCCATGCCGCAGGTCGCCAGGAAGGCGGTCGTCCACGCAAATGCACTGGTGGGCGCCGTCTTCGCAGGCGATGTAACAGAGATTGCAGCCAATACATTTCTCCGCGTCGATCTTCGCCACGATCTTGTAGTTCAGGTCGAGGTTACCCCAGTCGTCAACGCGCGGGACGGACTTGCCGATAATATCCATGGCTGAGCTGAAGCCTTTGTCTTCGAGATAATTCTCCAGGCCGTCAATCATGTCGCGCACGATGCGGAAGCCGTAATGCATGGCCGCGGTGCAGACCTGGACCGAGGTCGAGCCCAGAAGCATGAACTCCACCGCGTCACGCCAGTTGCCGATGCCGCCGATGCCGGAGATAGGAATATCCACCGCCTTGGCTACAGAAGAAACCATGTGCAGCGCGATCGGCTTGACCGCCGGTCCACAGTAGCCGCCGTGGCTGCCGCGTCCGGCGACGGCGGGACGCGGAGCATACGTATCCAAGTCCACGCCCACCAGACTGTTAAAGGTATTGACCAGCGAAACCGCGTCGGCGCCGCCGGCCTTGGCGGCCCGGGCCATGTGGGCGATATCGGTGACGTTGGGGGTGAGCTTTACGATGACCGGCGTGCGCGCAACTTCCTTCACCCAGCCGGTGATCATGGTGGCGTATTCCGGCACCTGGCCCACGGCCGCGCCCATGCCGCGCTCCGACATGCCGTGCGGGCAGCCGAAGTTGAGCTCCACCATGTCCGCGCCGGAATCCTCGGTGCGGCGCACGATGTCATGCCATATCTCGCGTCTGGATTCGACCATCAACGAAGCCACCACGGTATGTTTTGGGAAACGCTTCTTGACTTCGGCGATCTCGCGCAGGTTGGTGTCGATGGGACGGTCGCTGATGAGTTCGATGTTGTTCAGGCCCATCATGCGCTCGTTTTTCAAATCAATTGATCCGTAGCGCGAAACGGTGTTGACGATCGGCTCGCCGATGGTCTTCCACACCGCGCCGCCCCAACCGGCGTCAAAGGCGCGCATGACCTGGTATGCGGTGTTGGTGGGCGGCCCTGAGGCCAGCCAGAACGGATTCGGTGAACGCACTCCGCAAAAGTCGATGCTTAGATCGGGCATTGGGTGCTCCTAAAATGCAGCAGTTTGCCATTAGTACTCAGTACTTAGTATTTAGTACTTAGTTCAGCTAACGCCGGTCTTTAGCCCACCTGACGGGGTATGGCTTTTAGCTGGGCTAATGGCTAAGTGCTAATTGCTAAATGCTGTTTTCTCACGAGCGTTTGGTGGATCCCCAGCGCTGCGCGTTTGCCGTGGGCCACGGCGTCCACCACTTCGCCGCCGCCGTTGACGCAGTCCCCGCCGGCAAAGTAGCGGGGATTCTTCGTCCGCATGGTTGTTGGATCAACAATCACACAGCCGTTACTCAGATCGAGACTCGGAATCCGGGCCAGGAATTCAGTTTTCCGTTTCTGGCCCAAGGCCTTGACGACCATTCCGACTTCGAGACGGAACTCTGAGCCCGGGACGGGAACAAAGCTGCTCCGACCACTTTGATCTTTGCCACTGCGTTGGGTGCGCACGCACTCCAAGGCGGCTACGCGACCTTGGCCATCGTCCATTACGCGAACAGGCAGCGCCTGCCAAACGAAGGTCACGGCATCCTGTTTCGCAAGGTCGTATTCGTAGTCAAAAGCCGACATCTCTTCCGGGCCCCGGCGATACACCATGTAAACCTCTTCCGCGCCCAGTCGCCGCGCGGCCGTGACCACATCAATGGCGGTGTTCCCGCCGCCGATGACGGCCACTCGCCTGGCGACGCCTACCTGGTCCAAGCGCTTGCTCTTGGTCTCTTCTATAAACGAGAGCGCGTCGCGGCAGCCTTCAAGATTCTCCCCGGGGATACGCAGGTCGTCGGTTTGGCCCAGGCCGATACCGATGAAGACGGCATCGTAGTCGCGTTCGAGGTCGGCGATGCTCACGTCCCTTCCCACCGCGACGCCGCTGCGAATCTCTACGCCCAGGCCGCGAATCATCGCAATCTCTTGGAGCGTCTCTTCGGCCCGCATTTTGTAGGCGGCAATGCCATAGGTATCCAGGCCGCCGGGCTGCGGGTTGGCGTCATAGATCACGGTCTGGTAGCCGAGTTTGCGCAAGTCGGCGGCGCACGCCAGGCTGGCGGGTCCGGCGCCGATCAGGGCCACGCGAGATCCGTTGGCGGCGCCGGCTTTGAAGAGCTGCGTGCCGTTGGCAACCACCGGGTCCACTGCGTAACGTTGCAGCTTGCCGATCTCCACCGGCTTTTTGCCCTCGGCATTCAACACACAGGCGCCTTCGCAAAGGACCGAAGTTGGACAGACGCGGGCACAGCTCTGGCCCAGAATGTTGGCTTGGAGAATCGTTTTGGCCGATCCGCGCAGGTTGCCGGTGAGGATCTGGCGGATGAACTGGGGAACGTCAATCTCCGTGGGGCAGGCTTGGATGCAGGGCGCGTCATGGCAGAAGAGGCAGCGCGAGCCTTCTTCGAGCGCCTGCCCGTCGTTAAGCGGCGGGTTGATGTCCGCGAAATTCTTTTCGAGCTGCTCGAGCGGAAGTTTGGGAGCAGAGTCCTTGAACAAAGGCCACCTCTCGGGCGGTCGCACCCTCATTGTAGGAGGGGTGTGGAAATTTCGCGAGTCTAGCATAGAATGCGAATTCAGATCGGGCGATCGGGAGATCGGGTCATCGGGAGACCGGAAGACACCAAAGCTATGGTCGCCTGATGATCCGATGGCCCGATGAACCGATGGTCCGATCTCAATGCACTCGAAGAGACTGAGGGTCCTGCTGCTTTGGGAGGCTCCATGGGCTTTGACACTCTGATCCTGAACGGCACGGTGGTCACGGCCACCGACACATATGCCGCTGACGTGGCGATCCTCGACGGCAAAATCGCAGCCATCGCCCAGGCCCTGCCGCACGATGGCGCCAAGCGGGTGATCGATGCCAAGGGCAAATACGTGATGCCCGGCGGCATCGACGTCCACACCCACCTGGACATGCCTTTCGGCGGTACCACCAGCGCCGATGATTTTGAGACCGGCACCCGCGCCGCGGCTTTCGGCGGCACCACCACGCTGATCGATTTTGCCATTCAGTACAAAGGCCAGCCCCTGCGCGCCGCCTTCGATGCCTGGATGCAGAAGGCCGCTTCCAAAGCTACCACTGACTATGCATTCCACTGCATCATCACCGACCTGCCCAACGCGCGGCTCGACGAAATGGGCGAACTGGTCCGTGAAGGCGTGCCCAGCTTCAAACTTTTCATGGCCTATCCCGGCGTCTTCATGCTCGATGACGCCACCATCTTCAAGGCCATGCGCACCGTCTCGAAGATCGGCGGCATGATCTGCATGCACGCGGAGAACGGCGGCGCCATTGACGTGATCGTGCAGCAGGCGCTGGCGGAGGGCAAGACCGCGCCCAAGTACCACGCGCTCACGCGTCCCACGACTGCTGAAGCTGAGGCCACGGGCCGCGCTATCGCCCTGGCGGAGATGGCCGGCTCGCCGGTATATATCGTCCACCTGAGCTGCAACGACGCGTTGGAAAAAGTTCGTGAAGCCCGCGACCGTGGCCTGCCGGTCTATGCCGAAACCTGTCCTCAGTATCTGTATCTTTCGCTCGACGACATGGATAAACCCGGCTTCGAGTCCGCTAAGTACGTTTTCACGCCTCCGCTGCGCGAGAAGTGGCACCAGGAAAAGCTCTGGACCGGCCTCAAGCAGGACCACCTGCAAGTGGTCTCCACCGATCATTGCCCGTTCTGCTTCAAAGAGCAAAAAGAAATGGGCAAAGGCGATTTCACAAAGATCCCCAACGGCGGTCCCGGCATCGAGCACCGCATGAGCCTGATTTATTCCGGCGGAGTAGGCAAAGGCCGCTTCAGCGTGAACCGCTTTGTCGAGCTGGTTGCAACCGCCCCGGCCAAGATATTCGGCCTCTATCCCCGGAAAGGGACCGTCGCCGTGGGCAGCGACGCCGATCTGGTGATCTTCGATCCTCAGCGCGAACACACCATCAGCGCCCAGACCCACCACATGCGCGTGGACTATTCAATGTTTGAGGGCATCAAGGTTAAAGGCATGCCCGACGTTGTGCTATCACGCGGCCGCGTGATCGTGGAAGGCGATCAGTTCCACGGCAAAGGCGGCCAGGGAAGTTTCTTGAAGCGGGCGGCGTACAGCGGAGTGTGAAGAAGAATTGGGGGATCGGGGATCGGAAAACCTTACCGCTGATTAACGCTGATTTGCGTGAGTAACGCTGAATCGTTTAGGAACGCTCTCAAGAAACGATGATATTCTGTAAGGCAGTATGAGCGCCAAACAAGAAGTCCAATCTTTGCTGCAAAAGCTACCCGATAGCTGCTCGCTGGAGGACATTCAGTATCATCTCTATGTTCTCGAAAAAGTCCAGCGCGGGCTTCAAGATGCGCGTGAGCACGGCGCGATATCTCAAGAGGAAGCTGAATCGCGCTTGAGCAAATGGCTCGCCGAGTAAGCTGGTCGTCTCGAGCGGTGCAAGATGTGCAAGCCATCGCCGACTACATCGCCTTCGATTCACCGGCCTATGCCAGAACGGTTGTGAAAAGGATCGTCAGTGTCACGCGCAGACTCTCAACTTTTCCCAACTCGGGCCGGATGGTTCCGGAATTCCAGGACTCAGGCATTCGCGAGTTCATCGTGTACAGCTACAGGATCATATCATGGTGAGCGATGACGAAGTGCTGATTGCGGCTGTCATTCACGGCAAACGTGACATAAGTTAATCCGGCCATCTACACGTCACAACCCTCTGCTCGGTGTAGAAATGCACCGAGTCTTTACCCAGGGCATGCAGGTCGCCGAAGAACGAATTCTTCCAGCCGGTAAAGGAGAAGAAGGCCACCGGCGCGGGCACGCCCACGTTGATCCCCACCATTCCCGCGCTCACGTTCTGCGTGAACTCGCGCGCCGCTCCCCCGGAGCGGGTGAAGATGGAAGCGGCGTTGCCGTACTCGGAGCTTCCGATCACGTCGATTGCTTCCTTCAGGGTTTTCACGCGAATCACCGAGAGCACCGGTCCGAAGATTTCTTCTTTGGCCACGCGCGAGTTGGGATTGACGTTATCGAGGATAGTAGGCCCGACAAAATAGCCGTCGCCGCGCGTGACCGGGTCTTTGCGTCCGTCGCGAGCCAAGGTCGCACCCTCTTTTTCGCCCAGCTCGATGTAGCTCAAGATGCGTTTCCTGGCCTCATCGCTGATCACCGGACCCATCTGGGTCTTGGGCTCGCAGCCGGCGCCAACGCTCAGGTTGTCGGCGGCGCGGACCAGTTCTTTCACCAGAGGATCGGCGGACTCTCCCACCGCGACAACCACACTGGTGGCAAGACAACGTTCGCCGGCGCAGCCGAAGCCCGAACCCATGACTGCCGCCACCGTCGACTTTAGCTCCGCATCGGGCAAGACCACAGAGTGGTTCTTGGCTCCGCCCAGCGCTTGCACGCGTTTACCGTTGTTGGCCGCCGTCTGATAGATGTAGCGGGCCACGGCGCTCGAGCCTACGAAGGAGACGGCTTTCACCCGCGGATCAGCCAGCAAGGCGTCCACCGTGCTCTTGGCGCCGTGCACCAGGTTGAGCACGCCCGGAGGAAGCCCGGCGGCGCAAGCCAGCTCCACCAGGCGGACGGCCGTGCGCGGGACTTTGTCGGACGGCTTGAGCACGAAGGTGTTGCCGCAGGCGATGGCCATGGGAAACATCCACAATGGCACCATGAAAGGGAAATTGAAGGGAGTAATGCCCACGCAAACGCCGATAGGGTTGCGTGTTGACCAGCCGTCCACGCCGGTGCCCACCTGATCCACGGTTTCGCCCATCATCAAGGTTGGGGCGCCGCAGGCGAACTCGATGTTCTCGATCCCACGCTGGAACGATCCCCGCGCTTCCTCGATGGTCTTGCCATTTTCCTCGGTGATCAGCGCGATCAGTTCAGCGGCGTGCGCTTCCAGAAGCTCGCGGTATTTGAACAGCACCTTCGCGCGCTGGATGATCGGAGTCCTCCTCCATGAGGGAAAGACCTCAGCCGCGGACTCCACGGCTGCGGAAATTTCGTCCGGCGTAGTGCGCGGAATCTCAGCTACAGCTTCCCCGGTGGCGGGATTGTATTGAATGTCCTTGGGGCCGCGCGAAATAACCGGCTGGCCGTGAATGTACAGTGGACAAGGCTTTAGCTCGACTGAGGCTGCGGTAGTTGACATCGGAACCTCCGCGGATGGTGAAATAAATTGTACACCGGGCCCGGAACTGGTAAACTGCGCTTCACGCGCCAAGCTCGATTGACCGGCCCACTTCGGTCTACGAAAGAGAGATTTACGCGCAAGTGAAACCGTCTGCGGGGGCAACAATTTGTCGCCCACAGGCATCGGAATATGGGAGCCGTCGTCCGCTTCGTCAATAGTTCCGAATCCTGCACGAGACGTTGCCTTTTTCAAGACCTGAAATAAGTGATTTCGGTTTTCTGACGGGAAAGAGAATATCGGTCAATAAGCAATAAGCAACAAGCGGCGTTCCAGCGAACCCATTGCGAAGCGGATCTGGAGGCCGATAGAGACATCCATGCGACTCAGTTTTCGCCTCATTTGCGTCCTCGTGCTCGTCCTCGCGCTGGTGTCTCTGCTGTTCTCGTATGCACAGTTTCGGACGGACAAGCAGAGGCGGCGGCAAGAACTGCAGAACCAGACCCGAGACACAGCTGAGAACTTCCAAGTGAGCGTGAGGCTTGCCTTGGAAAAGGGTTCGCGACGAGACTTGCAGCGGATCGTTGAACGTCCCGGGCAACTGGAAGGCATCGCCATTTATGACGAGGCCGGAAAGCCGGTCGCCACGACCTCCGCCCTGGCCGCGCATTTCCCCGGCGTATCATTCATTCCCGCTACAATTCCGAGTACCATTCCCGCTTCGCCCAGTGGGCCGGCTGGCCGAAGCGCAAATGCGGGTGAATACCGCCGGCTTAACTCCAGGGACCTGTATCTGTACGCGTTACCCCTCACTGTGGACGAGTACCCAGCGGGCATGCTGGTGGTGGTCCACGATGCCGGTTATATCGATTCGCAGAGCCGAAGTTTCTGGCGCAAAGCTTTTATCCGTATTTCCGTCGAAGTGTTCGCGATCGGCCTGGTCGCTTTGCTGTTCTACCAGCTGTTCATTTCCCGTCCGATCGCCAGGACCGTGCAATGGATGCGGGCCACCCGGACCGGCAAGGCCGCTGGCCGCGGGGGTTTTGCGGAGCTCGACCTGTTCACGCCGCTACGTCGCGAGGTGACCACCCTGGTGGAAAGCCTGGCTGCCGCTCGGGAGTCGGCGGTGAAAGAAGCCCGGCTGCGTGAAGCGGCGGAATCCACCTGGACCGCGGAAAGGCTGTCGGTCCACGTGCGCAGCAAGCTCGGTCCCAGCCGTTTGTTTGTGGTCTCGAACCGCGAGCCCTACATGCATGCCAAAGAAGGAAAGTCTTCCAAAGTCCTGATTCCGGCAAGTGGGTTGGTGACGGCGCTGGAGCCGATCCTGAGAGCTTGTGACGGGACCTGGATCGCCCACGGCAGCGGCGATGCCGACCGCGAGAACGTGGACCGCTATGACCGGCTGCAAGTTCCGCCGGACGATCCCAAATACACGCTGCGCCGCGTCTGGCTGAGCAAGAACGAAGAAGAAGGTTACTACTACGGGTTCGCGAATGAAGGGCTGTGGCCGCTCTGCCACATCGCCCATACCCGTCCCATCTTCCGTGGACGCGATTGGGAGTACTATCGCGAGGTCAACAAAAAATTCGCCAAAGCGGTGCTCGAGGAAATGGAAGGCACCGAGCAGCCCGTGCTTCTCATCCAGGATTATCACTTCGCGCTGCTGCCGCAGATGATCAAGCGCGAGCGTCCGGACGCGCGCGTCGCCATTTTCTGGCACATTCCCTGGCCGAACCCGGAAGCGTTCGGCATTTGTCCCTGGCAGCGCGAGTTGCTGGAAGGGCTGCTGGGCGCCGACCTCATCGGTTTTCATATCCAGTCCCACTGCGATAATTTCCTGGAAACGGTGAACCGGGCGGTCGAGTCCCGTGTGGAGTGGGAGCATTTTTCCGTGAACCGCGAATCGCATTTGACGCTGGTACGGCCTTTTCCAATCAGCGTGGCTCCAGCGGACGAACCGCCGTCCGGGGACACGCGTTCGGCCAATGCGCAACGCGAGGCGCTGTTCAAGGAGCTGGGTGTGGAGGCCCTCTACCTGGGCGTGGGAGTGGACCGCCTGGACTACACCAAAGGAATTCTGGAGCGCTTTCTGGCCATCGAGAGATTTCTCGACCGCTACCCGCGCTATCAGGGCAAGTTCACTTTCGTCCAAATCGGCGCGCCGAGCCGCACGCACATCAAACGCTATCACGACTTCCTGGGGGAAGTGGATTCCGAAGCGGAGCGCATCAACTGGCGTTTCCGGACGGAACGCTGGAAGCCGATCGTCTTTATCAAGCGCCACCACAGCCATGACGAGATCGCCCGGTACTATCGCGCCGCCGACGTCTGCATGGTCACCTCCTTGCATGACGGTATGAATCTTGTGGCCAAAGAGTTCGTTGCTTCGCGCGGCGATGAAGACGGCGCCCTGGTGTTGAGCCGCTTCACCGGGGCCTCCCGCGAGTTGCGCGACGCCGTGGTGGTGAATCCCTATGACACCGAGGAAATGGCGCAAGGCATCCATTTCGCTCTGGAAATGGACGGCAAAGAACGCGGCGCGCGCATGCGGCGCATGCGCCAGACCATCAAAGACCAGAACATTTATCGCTGGGCCGCGAACTTGATTGCGGAACTCAGCGAGGTCCGCCTCGATATAGGCAAGGACGCGGGGGAAAGAACCAATATGGAAAAAATGACGCCGGAAACAATCAGAGATCGGACCTCGAACCCTCCCAGTGTCGCGTAAACTGAGCTTTAGCCATAGCGCGGCGATCCGCCGCGGAAAAACTGCTGCGCCCCGGCGTGCGCCGGCATGATTTACCATGAAAGGCAGGCCACCGGTTCGAATTTGACTATGCCCATTCTCGCCCTGGCGTGTGATTACGATGAGACGCTCGCCAATCAAGGACAAGTCGCTGCGCCTGCCTTGCAGGCCCTGCTTCAACTCAAAGAGTCGGGAGCAAAGATCATTCTGGTCACCGGCCGCCAGCTTGGTGATCTCATGGCGGTGTGCCCGGAGGTCCATCTCTTCGATTTTGTCGTCGCCGAAAATGGCGCCTTGCTGTACCGGCCGGCGGCGCGCCAGACGCGGTCCCTGGCCCACCGGCCTGCGGAGAGCTTCCTGGACAAATTGCGCCAACGGGGCGTGCAGCCGCTCTCGGCCGGCCGTGTGATCGTGGCCACCGTGCAACAGCACTACGACGCCGTGCGCCAGACCATCGCCGAGATGGGCCTTGATCTGGAAATCATATTCAACCGCGATTCGTTGATGGTCCTGCCGAGCGGGCTCAACAAAGGCACCGGCTTCAAGCTGGCGCTCGAAGAACTGCAGGTACCCGCGGCCAGCGTTGTGGGCATTGGCGATGCCGAAAACGATGCCGCATTTCTCGAGATGTGCGGTTTTTCCGTGGCTGTCGCCAATGCCATTCCGTCCATACGGGAGGCGGCGGACATGGTGACCGGCCAGGACCACGGGGCCGGTGTGGTCGAGGTGATCCACAAAGTGCTTGCCGGAGAATTTGACCGCGTGCAGACGCCCAGGTAACAGTTCTGGCCGCCGCGGATGTATACTTCCCAACGGCGTTCGCCATCGTAAGCTCCTCCCGGAAAGGATACTCGCGCATGGCTACCATGAAGGCTGTAGCTCGGACCACCGAAGACCTCAACCCCTTTCGCATTGCCATGCGGCAGTTTGATGCCGCGGCAGAAAAACTCAAACTGGATCCTGGATTGCGCGAAGTGCTGCGTTCGCCGCGGCGTGCTCTCTCCTTGTCCCTGCCCATCAAGATGGACGATGGGACCATCAAGGTCTTTCAGGGATTTCGCGTGCAACACAACAACGCGCGCGGGCCGTGCAAGGGCGGCATCCGCTATCATCCCAATGTCAGCTTCGATGAAGTGCAGGCGCTGGCTTCGTGGATGACGTGGAAGTGCGCGACCGTCAACATTCCTTTCGGCGGCGCCAAGGGCGGCATCATCTGCGATCCCAAGCGGCTCTCCAAGAATGAACTCGAGCGCCTTACCCGCCGCTACGCTTATGAGATTTCCGACTTCATCGGGCCCGACCGCGACATTCCCGCGCCGGACGTGTATACCGACTCGCAAGTCATGGCCTGGATCATGGACACCTACAGCATGACCCGCGGCCACAGTGTGCCCGGCGTGGTTACCGGCAAGCCGATTTTCCTGGGCGGCTCACTCGGCCGCCATGAGGCCACGGCCCAGGGTTGCGTCAATGTCATCCGCCACGCCTGCGAGGCCAAGAGCATCGACTACAAAGGTGCAACCACCGCCATTCAAGGTTTTGGCAACGCAGGAAGCGTCGCCGCGGAACTCCTGCACAAGGCGGGATTGAAAGTTATTGCCGTGAGTGACTCCAAGGGCGGCATTCTCAACCCCAAAGGGCTCGACATTTCCAAAGTCGCTGCCCACAAGAACAAAACCGGCTCGGTAGTGCGCTTCCCCGGCGCCAAGCCCATCACCAGTGACGAGGTGTTGGAACTGGATTGCGATGTTCTGGTCCCTGCGGCCCTGGAGAACCAGATCACGCTGGCCAACGCCGAACTTGTTCGCGCCAGGATCGTAGCCGAAGCCGCGAACGGTCCTACCACGCCGGGAGCCGACCGCATCCTGCACGAGAAGGGGGTGCTGGTGATCCCGGACATCCTGGCCAACGCCGGCGGCGTTACTGTTTCGTACTTCGAATGGGTGCAGGACCTGCAGGAGCTGTTCTGGGACGCCGACGAGGTCAGTCGCAAATTGGAAAAAATCATGAGCAAGGCGTTTTCTGACGTTCACGCCGCGGCGCGAGAGTACAAGGTGGACATGCGCACCGGAGCCTATATTCTTGCCGTGGGCCGCGTCGTCAAAGCCACCGAAACACGCGGTATCTGGCCTTAGAGCAGCCTGCAAACCGATTTTGGCTACGCCAGGGCTATGAGACGCTGCTGGCGCAGTATCTCGATCCCCGCTAAACAGAGCTTATCAGCGGGAACGCCTGAAACTTCTATCTTGCGTTGCCGGAATTCTGCAGCAATCTCTTCTACCGTCAAGCTGCCTTCACAAAGGGCAAGCAATTCAGCCGAGAGGGGACTGAGCTGGCGAACTTCCGCTGGCCCCGGTACCGTCCTGCGAATTACCAGCTTCACTTGCCTGACGGGTATGTCATGCAACGGGCTTCTCTGCCGGAGCCGGCGAACAATCTCTTGATAGTCAGCCGGAACCTGGATGACCCGCACTCCCGGAAGCAACTGGGGACGGCTGTCCGAAGAAAGCAGCTCGGCATTGTTATCCAGGGGCTGGTTATCGAAGGGCTGGTTATCGAAGACCCGGTTATCGAAGACCTGGCCATCGAAGACCGTGTCATCGGACGCTTGCTCTTGATCGTGGCGCATTGCGTCCGATTCATGCGATTCATGATCGCGGCCAAGCAATGCCGCTTCATATTCCACCAGCGCGGTAATGGCCAGAGGCGCCTTGCTCGCAGCGGGGATGTAGTGCAGCCGCACGAAGCGGAAAAAGTCTGCCGGAAAGCCCTCTTGCGCGTAGTAAGCGGTGCGATCGCCGTTTGAAAAATGTACTCCGTTCTTTGTCCGCCATTCCTGCCATTGTTGAAACACGTCCACCACGTTGCCGCAGTCCTGGTGCAGTCCCAGGAGGAGCCGGCGAAATGCCCTCGTCCCACACAGGAGAAAGTCGCGCAACTCCTTGAGGAATTCGCGTTCGACGTATGGCATGGGAACAGAATAAAAGCTGGGAAAAATCTCCGGATGTTCAGCAATCATCGCATGATCTTGAGGCTCCTGCTGCCATCCACGATACGACATATCAGCCACATCGTCGTTCAGCACCAGCGAATCCTTGTGCTGCTTCTGGATGGGCGTATCCGCCAGCGGAGCCAGGATGCTGAGTTGAGGATCAGCGTGGTCATAGCGCAGTGAATCCACAAAGAACGCTGCCGTCTCGCGCAGGTCGTTCATGGTTTCTTCCGGGAAGCCGGCCATCAAGGAAACCGCGGTCTTGATTTTGAACTTGTCGCAGGAACGGACCCGCTCCGTCGAATCGTTCAATGCCAGGCCCTTGTCAATGATCTTCTGCATTCGTGGCGAGCCGGTCTCAATGCCAAAGAAAATGCCGCGGCAGCCCGCTCGGGCCATCAGTGCGATCAGTTCTTCATCAACACAGTCCGTGCGCGCGCTGCAACCCCAGGTGAAGTCTTCCTTGCTCTCCACCATCGCTTCACAAAACTCGACCACCCGCTTGCGGTCGACCGTGAACATGTCATGCACCAGTTCAAAAGAGTTGATGCCGTACGTCTGCCTGACCCTGCGCATCTCGGCAATCATGTGCGCCGGACTCTTCAGCCGGAAACGGCGACGGAAAAAATCGTTGGTCGAGCAGAACGTGCAGGCAAAGGGACAGCCCCGGCCCAGCTCCAGCGGAAAGTGGCGGCAAAAACGAACGTCGGGGAAGAGATGAAAAGCAGGAAATGGCAACGCGTCCAGGTCCAGAACCAGGGGCGCATCCGGTGTGCGCACGATTTCTCCGTCTTCATTCCGGCGAAACGTGATGCCCGGGATTGCCGCGAGAGAGCTGTCGCGGGTGAGCGCATTCACAAGGTCAGGAAGGGTCTGCTCTGCTTCGCCGCGCACTATCAGGTCAATAAAGGGAAAGGCGCGCATGGTGGAGATATCCACGACCGACGCCTGCGGGCCGCCTAGTGCGACCACTGACTTGGGATGCACTCGCTTGACCTCAGCGGCGATGCGCAGCGTCAGCGGGTAGCTGCTGCAAACCGTGCTGAAGCCAAAGAAATCAAAATCACGGCCGGCGAAGTAAGCTCCAGCAAAACCGCAAAAATCAGTTTTATTTTGATTCGAATCCTGCAACCAACTGTAGTAAACGCGATTGAGGTCCACAACTTCCGGCTGCAAGCCCTTTGTTTCCAGCACGGCGGCAAGGCTTAGGATGCCAACCGGAGCCAGCTCGCCCATGATGCGCGCTGCTTCCATTTCGGCCACGGGCTGGTGATCGAACCGGTTGGCCGTGGGCGCACTGATGAGGCAAACTTTCATGGTTGTCACTTATTGGATTGCGACTGAACGGTGTTGAGACACCACAGGCTACCTCCTCCCGGCGCCTGATGTATCGTCACCAATCAGGTGCCAGGTTGTGTGGCTTCGCAGCCCATGTTGGTGACCAACGTATTCTCAAATACTTTCCGTAGCTCCTCAACCTGAGCGGGGGTCAATTGGAGGTCAGGAAGTTGGCGTATGGCTTCCGGCAGCTGGTTGGCTACGCGTCTCGCCAGGATTCTTGCCCATTCTCTTTCTGCGACGAAGGTCCCTTGGGGCATGGTGGTTCCTCCAGATTCATTAAGAGAGTCTAAAAAATACAGCACAAGAGTATATACCCGACTCCTTATCCCCGGTTCAATGGTGCGCAACTGTTCGCGCCATAACCGCGATTTTTAAGTGCTGGTAAACTGTTGATACTACTCATGCGGAGGGATGTGTGAGCGGTTGAAACAGGCGGTCTTGAAAACCGCTATACCCGAAAGGGTATCGGGGGTTCGAATCCCTCTCCCTCCGCCAGCCAGTCT
>DATDGY010000274.1:0-24390 GCA_036521855.1 Candidatus Angelobacter sp. | reverse complement strand
CTTTGGCCAACTTCCCTCTCCTAAAACCGGCATGCTGCGGCAGCCCTTATATATCCAGGTTTTTCACGTCCAGCGCATTCTCTTCGATGAATTTGCGCCGGGCCTCGACGTCTTCGCCCATCAGGGTCGTGAAAATGGACTCGCAGGCTTCGATGTCTTCGGCTTTCACCGCCAGCAGAGTTCGACGTTCCGGATCCATAGTGGTCTGCCAGAGCTGTTCCGAGCTCATCTCGCCCAGCCCTTTGTAGCGTTGAACGCTGTACTCCTTCTTGCCCTCGGCGAGAACGTAGTCGAAAAGGTCGCGCGGGGATTGCTTCTCCACGACTTCCGCTTCCGCTTTGGTGCGGCGGACCGGCGCCTTCGACGACTTCTTGGCGGCCTTCTCCAGATCTTCCCGCTCGGCGTCGCTCAGGTCGGAAGCGACATCGCCGTTGCCGCCTTTTCCCAAAAGCTCCACCACGAACGGCGGCTCCATGAACGCCTCAATCTGTTTGAACTTGGAGATCATCTGCCGGTATTCCGGCGTGGAAGCCAGGCCCCAGTTAACCTGGCGTTCGGCGCCCTGGGAGTCCGTGAAGTGCACACCCCAAAGGTTGTGCTCCTCATCGAAGTATGCTGCCACATTTTTGAGTTGCTGCTCTTTGGCCAGCTTGTTTAGATCTCGCTCCAGCTTCTCGATCTTCTTGGGCGGATTCTTTTTGTCGCCTTCAAAGTCGCTGCGCTGGGCCAGCCCGAGACGCGGCAACAGCGCCGCGATCTTCTCGTTGCGCAGCCGCTTATCGACTTTGTCGAAGAAGCCGAGATACTCGTTCAAAGTGGTCATGAACTTGGCCAGATTGGCGCCTTCCAGCTTGGCCGCCCCTTCGCCATACCGGACCACCATGCCTTCGGCGGCGCGCTTCACCATCACGCGCACAAACTCGCGGTCGTCTTTGATGTACTGCTGGGTCTTGCCCTTCTTGATGCCATAGAGCGGCGGTTGGGCGATGAAGACGTTGCCGCGCTTGATCAACTCGTTCATATGGCGGAAGAAGAACGTGAGCAGCAGGGTGCGGATGTGCGAGCCGTCCACGTCAGCATCTGTCATCAGGATGACCTTGGCGTAGCGCAGCCGCGCGGGATCGAAATCCTCTTTGCCAATGCCCGTGCCCAGCGCCGTGATCATGGCGCGGATTTCCTCGTGGCTGAGCATTTTGTCGTATCGCGCCTTCTCCACGTTCAGGATCTTGCCCTTCAGCGGGAGGATGGCCTGGAAACGCCGGTCGCGGCCCTGTTTGGCAGTGCCGCCGGCTGACTCACCCTCGACGAGAAAAAGTTCGCAGCGGTTGGGATCGCGCTCGGAGCAATCGGCCAGTTTACCGGGCAGGCCTCCGCCGTCCAGAGCGCCTTTGCGACGGGTGAGATCGCGGGCCTTGCGCGCGGCTTCGCGGGCCCTGGCTGCGTCAATCGCCTTGTTGATGATCTTGCGCGCCACCGTCTGGTTCTGCTCGAAGAATCCGCCCAGGCGCTCGTTGACAAAAGCCTGGACCACGCCGGCGATATCAGAGTTCAGTTTGCCCTTGGTCTGGCCTTCGAACTGCGGCTGGGGCAGCTTCACGCTGACCACGGCCACCAAGCCCTCACGCACGTCGTCGCCGGTGAGGTTCTCCTTCACGTCCTTGAACAAACCCAACTGCTGGCCGGCGTAGTTGATGGTGCGGGTGAGCGAGGTGCGGAAACCGGAAAGATGCGAGCCTCCGTCCACGGTGTTGATGTTGTTGGCGAAGCTGAAGACGGTTTCGGAATAGCCGTCGTTGTACTGCAGGGCAATCTCCATGTTCACGCCTTCGCGGTCGGCTTCCATGTAGATAGGCCGGTCGTGCAGCACGGACTTGCCGCGATTGAGATGCTTGATGAACTCAGCGATCCCGCCGGTGTACTTGAACTCCGAGCGCTTGGCCTCGCCCGTCTTGGGATCGGTCTGGCGTTCGTCGGTCAGCGTGATCTGCAAGCCCTTGTTCAAGAAAGCCAGCTCGCGCAAGCGTTGTGCCAGGGTGTCAAAGTTGTATTCGGTGGCGGTGAAGATCTGCTTATCGGGCAGAAAGTGGATCTTCGTTCCGCGTTTCCTGGTGGTGCCGGTCTTTTTGAATTTCGTTTGCGGCTCGCCCTTGGAATACGTCTGCTCCCACACATGGCCGTCGCGCCAGATTTCCAGATCGAGCTGGTGGCTGAGCGCGTTGACCACCGATACGCCCACGCCATGCAGGCCGCCGGAAACTTTGTACGTGGAGGTGTCGAATTTCCCGCCGGCGTGCAGCTTGGTGAGCACGACCTGGGGCGCGGGAACTTTTTCTCCGTCCACCACCATGTCGTCAACCGGGATGCCGCGGCCATCGTCCACAACGGTAATCGAGTTGTCGATGTGGATGGTGACCTCGATCTTGGCGGCGTAATCGGCCAGGGCTTCGTCCACGGAGTTGTCTACCACTTCGTACACCAGGTGATGCAAGCCCATCTCGCCGCTGGAGCCGATATACATGGCCGGGCGCAAGCGCACCGCTTCCATCCCGCCAAGAACCTTGATGTCTTCCGCGGTGTAATCGCCGTTCCCGTTCCCGCCGGCACTCGGCTTCTTACCCTTGGTGGTTTCTGTTGTCGCTTTCGCTGCTGCCGTTCCCGGCTCTTTCGTGGCCACTTTAACTCCTGTTTCGGGGGCACAAATGGAGCCGTTCCCGGGCCCGCTGAGGGAGACCCGGAATCGGACTCAAGTCACTGAAATTTAACAATTTAGGGGATATTTGCGCCACTCAATATTCTACCACAGGGAGAGCTGCTCGCTGCCCCTTGGCGGGTACTTTTGAGAGTCGTTTTTCGGATGCCGGACATTGGCCTAAAAACTAATTGTAAAACCTTAATGTGGCTGTATACTTTCCCCGCCTTTCGGGGCTTACCACCAAGGCTATCGAACCGAAAGAAAACAAAGGAGAACCTCCCCAATGAAAGCGTTACTTCGCGTGACTATTTTTGGCCTGCTCGTATTTGCCGGCTACGCCGCTCTGGCAACCGATATCAACAAGCCGCATCTCGGAGCTGCAATGCCGCCGCCCCAGTGCGCACCAAGACCGACTGTGCCGGGGACGGTATCCGGCGCAACGTGCCGGTAGCACTTACGTAATGTGACACGGGAGCGAAGGGTTGGAAAAAACCCGTTAAAACAATGGGTTATCTCTGGTTTGTAGAGGCTGCTGTTTACTAGAAGGTAAATGTACTTTGGTGTGCCTGCGGATGCTTGCACACTGGTTAGGGCAATTGTATGCTTGACGCCCTTTTGGAGGCGCTCGTGTACATTTCCCCAAACCAGTGGCTGCTCATCAGCGTGGCGGTGGTTTGTGCCGCTGTGCAGACCTGCATATTGCGGATCCTGATCAGAAACAAGCTGCGCTCTGATTTCAGCATCTTTTTTCGCTACAACGCGCTATGTGCCGTGGCAAACGTGGTAACGATTGTCCCCTTCCTCTACTGGTGCCCACAATATTTCTACATTTTCTGGGTCTTGCAGGCCGTGATCATGGTTTTTGAGTTCTGGGTCGTCTACGAAGCGCTGGTCCACGCGCTCAGTCCCTATTCCGCGCTCATTGACCTTGGGAAAATCCTGTTCCGCTGGGCAGGTCTTTTCCTGCTGATGGCTGGCCTGCTGACTGCTCTCGCCGCTCATGGCTCTGAAAGCAACAAGATTGTTGCGGCGGTCAATCTCATGCAGCGCAGCATGCGTCTCATGCAGTGTGGCTTGCTGCTGCTCTTCCTCCTGCTCGAAAAGCGTCTCGGACTTTCCTGGCGCAGCTATAGCATGAGCATCGCACTGGGGTTGGGTGTGTACGCGGCAGTAGATCTCAGCGTCTCTTATCTGGCTGCCAGCTTTGCCGCATGGAGTGGAGCTCTTTCGGTTTTCGGCAATGCCGTCTACCTCGCGGCGGCCACGTTCTGGGCGGTTTGTCTGGCTCAGCACGAACCAGCCCGCAGGAATGTCATGGATTCTCCGAGTCGGCTGATCTTCCAGCGCTGGAACGAAGCCCTGACGGGCCATGGCTACGGTCAACCGGCATCCGCATCCAGCACTGTGGAATCTTTCCTTCCCGGCATTGAAAAGACTGTAGACCGGGTGATGTCCAGAAAAGCTCTCCAGTAGAGCTCTTTTCGTTCGTAATGAAGCAGGCCGGACATGTCATTGTCCGGCCACTCTGTTTAGGCGCCCTTCCGCTAGAACAAGACCTATCTTCAGATGCGCATTGGCATGACGATATAGCGGTATTTGTATTCGCTGTCCGCTGCTTCATCAGGACGGAGTTGGCCGGCCGACTGAGCGTCCTTGAATTCGAACCGTACGTCGCCGGCGCCGACGACCTTCAGGAATTCCAGCAGATACTGGGAATTGAAGCCGATCACGATCTCGTCGCCGGTGTATGCCGTCTCCATTGAATCTTCCGACTCGCCGGTCTCGGTATTCGAAGATGAAATCTTGAGTTCGTTCTTTCCGAGACGCAGGCGAACGGCGTTGGAGCGTTCGTCGGCGAACTGGGCCACGCGCTGGATCGCCGCCGAGAGTTCATCGCAATGCACGGTCACCGACTTGTTATTGTCCCGCGGCAGAACTGCCTCGTAGTTAGGAAACTGCCCGGTGAGCTGCCGGGAGGTTAGCAGCCGCCCGCCAATGCGGAAGAAGAGAGTCGACTCATCCTTGGCAAACTCCACGGGCACGGCCGGATCCTCAGTCACGTTGAGCAGCGTGCTGAGTTCAGCCATGGCTTTCTTGGGCACCAGCACTCGCATTTCGCCGCTCACAGGAAACTTGGAGCTGCCATGCTCATTGTGCGCCAAGCGATGACCATCCGTGGCCACCATGGTGATCGATTCCGGTTTCAGAACCAGAAGCGCTCCGTTCAGCGTATACCGTGATTCTTCATTGGAAATCGCAAAAATTGTCTTGGCAATCAGGTTCCGCAGGACGCCAGCCGGGATCTGGATGGCCGATTCAGACGGGAATTGCGGCAGCGCGGGAAAATTGCCACGCGCCATGCCCACCATCTTGGTATTGGACCGGCCGCTGCGAATTTGCACCCAGTGGTTTTCCAGGAGCTTGATGCTAATGTCGCCATCTCCCAGCAGCTTGACGTAGTCGTACAACTTGCGCGCCGGAACCGTGCAGGAGCCGTCCTTCTTGACCTTGGCTGCAGCCGAGGTGCGCAGGCTGAGATCCAAGTCCGTGGCAGTGATGGATAATCTCTCCCCGCTGGCCTCAAAGAGAAAATTTGAGAGAATTGGAATCGTGGTCTTGCGTTCAACGACTCCCTGGGTGGCCGTGAGTTCCTTCAACAGATCAGATTTGCTGACAGTAATTTCCATCGTGGCTCCCGCTTCAGTGCCGGCGGAGGAAGGCATACTTTTTAGGCCTCCTAATAATAGCGGTTTCTATCTTGAATCAAAAAGCTAAATATATATAGCAGTAGCAGCAGATGCCTGGGGAAAAGTGGGAAACATTTGCGATCTCCAGTTTAGGCAGGCTGTTACACACCGCACGCCCAGTGTAACGCGAAGCTGCCAGGAGGAGAAACCTGCTCATATTGGGTTTGCATATAACTATTGGTCCGGAATCATGCACGGTATGCACAGGCTGTCCACAGCATCTCAACGAAAAATCCAACTCGTTTCGTGGAAAACAGGACTCCATGTCCAGGTCCGGCAGCGGTCAGCTATTCAGTGTTTCGGCGAGTTTGTTGAGCAAACGGTTCAAATCCTTGTCGGATCGCCTTTGATCGTCGATTTTGCCAATCGAGTGCATGACGGTGGTATGGTGCTTTCCGCCAAACTGCCGGCCAATCTCGGGCAAAGAGGCCTCGGTCATCTGTTTCGCCAGGTACATGGCCACTTGCCGCGGGAAAACAATCGCGCGCGAGTTGCTCTTGGCCTTGATTTCCAGGGCACGCAAGCCAAATTGCTCAGCAACTGCCTTCTGGATGGCATCGATAGTAATCTTGCGCGCCTGCGAGTCGATGAAGTTCTTGAGTACCTGCTGGGCCGTAACCAGGTTGATCTCGGCGCCGGTGAGGGAACAGTAGGCGATCAGACGAATTAGGGCGCCTTCCAGTTCGCGGACATTGGTGCGCACATTGGAGGCGATATACAGCGCCAAGTCCGTGGCTAGAACAACTTGTTCAGACTCGGCTTTCTTCTGCAGAATGGCGACCTTGGTTTCCAGGTCGGGCGGCTGAATGTCGGCAATCAGCCCCCACTCAAAACGCGAGCGCAGGCGATCTTCGATTTCCGGCAACTCTTTGGGTGGGCGGTCGCTGGCGATCACGATTTGCTTCATGGACTCGTGCAGCGCGTTGAAGGTGTGGAAGAATTCTTCTTGCGTGCGTTCCTTCTGGGCCAGGAATTGAATGTCGTCGATGAGCATGACGTCAACATTGCGAAACTTGTCGCGGAAGGTGGTCATGCGGTCGTAGCGCAGGGAATTGATCATCTCGTTGGTGAACTTTTCGCTGGAGAGATAGCAGATCGAGGCGTGCGGCTGGCAACGCTTCACTTCGTGGCCGATGGCCTGCATCAGGTGGGTTTTGCCCATGCCTACGCCGCCGTACAGGAACAACGGGTTGTAGGCTTTGGAAGGGCGCTCCGCCACCGCCTGAGAGGCTGCCTGGGCGAACTGGTTGCCGGCGCCGATTACGAAAGCATCGAAGGTATAGCGGGCGTTCAACTGCGCCGCCGAATCCCAGTCAAACCGCTGCTGCCGCGCACCGGCAGGTGCAGGTGCGACGGATACCGGGGCAAACCCGCCGTCGGCCCGGACCGGAGTTGCCGAGGGATCTTCTTCCGCGGTCACAAACTTGACTTCCTGGAACTCTGGAACGAACGTGTCCATCGCTTCCTGGATCAGGTCGCCGAACTTGTCTTCGATGTGATGGAACTCCGGCGTGGGTACCCGGACAAAAATTACGATGCCGCTGGCGTGGCTGAAGCGTGTGGGCTTGAGCCAGGTATCGTAGGAGTGCCGGCTGATTTTTTTCTCGAGCGCTCCCAGGATTCGGAGCCATGGGTTCGCAGTTGCGGTGACGGTCGCAGTCGATGACGGCATCTTGTACGATTTCCTGTTGCGAGCCGGCTGGTGGCCCTGTGCTAAAAGTGAATTCTTCGGCCTTGATCGCGCTCTGCATGGGCGCAGCAGAGCAGTTACATTGTCACGAATCCTATAGACTGTCGGGCATACTAGCACGAACGTTGCGCCTGTGGAAATATGCAACAAGAATTTTTTTGGCGAGTTTTTTTGAAAAGCACAGTTGCAGGCTTCTGCGGAACATACAACGAGCAAAGTGCAACCTGCACGGTGCAAAATGCGACTTTGGCTGCATCAAGTGAGGGTGCTTTAATGAAGTAACCCTTTCCATCCTGTCGTCCGAGCGCGTTAAGTGTCCTCCCTGTCGTCCGAGCGCGTTAAGTGTCCTCAACGCTCACCTTTCTGTTCTGTATTGATTCCAGTTTGGGAAAACAGTTTTGGCGGGGGCCGTGCTGCCGGAAGCGTGAGTTCGTGACTGATGAAAAAAGTCAGGTAGGACGTGACACCTCGTCGCTCTTTCGCGACGTGAGCGTCTGAAAATCTCCCATCAATTCCACGCCTCCGGTGTAACCCTGCATGTGGTATAATTTTCTGTAATCTTAGGGCGCATAAACTACTGTAAATGCAAGCATTTAGCGGAAAGTTCGGTGGATACCAACGGCCCGCCGAACACACTTTTTGTGTGCCTCCAATGAAGTACTCACAAGCAGAGACAAACCATGGCAGATGAACAGAATCCCCAACTCCCACTAACTCCTCCTGGCGGTGGTGATGGCACCGGCACGGGCAACGTGCAGCCGGTCAACATAGAAGAGGAGATGCGGCGATCGTATCTCGATTACTCGATGTCGGTGATCATCGGCCGCGCGCTGCCCGACGTGCGCGATGGCTTGAAGCCCGTGCACCGGCGCGTGCTCTACACGATGCAGGAGATGGGCCTGCAATACAACAAGAAGCACACGAAATGCGCGAAGGTAGTGGGCCAGGCTATGGGCCAATATCATCCGCACGGCGATGCTGCCATTTACGACACGCTGGTGCGCATGGCTCAGGATTTCTCCCTACGCTACACATTGGTGGACGGCCAGGGGAACTTCGGTTCTGTTGATGGCGATCCGCCGGCGGCCATGCGTTACACCGAGTGCCGTCTCATGCGCATTGCCGGCGCTCTGATGGAAGATATTGACAAAGAGACTGTGGACTTCACTCCCAACTATGACGAGTCCACGATTGAGCCCACGGTGATGCCTACCCGGATTCCCAACCTTCTGGTGAATGGTTCGAACGGCATTGCCGTAGGCATGGCCACCAACATTCCGCCGCACAATCTCACGGAGATTGTTGAAGCCACCATCATGCTGGTGAACAATCCGGCCACCACGCTCAAAGAGGTGCTCAAGGTCGTTAAGGGCCCGGACTTCCCCACCGGTGGCTACATTTACGGCCGCAGCGGAATTGAAGCCGCCTATACCCACGGCCGCGGGCGCTTCATGATGCGTGCCCGGGCTGGCATGGAAGATCTCACGCAGGGACGCAAGGCCATCGTGGTTACGGAGATCCCGTATCAGGTCAACAAGGCCAGGCTGGTGGAACGGATCGCACAGCTCGTCAACGACAAAGTCATCGACGATATCGGCGACATTCGCGATGAATCCGGCCGCGACGGCATGCGCATCGTGGTCGAGCTGAAGCGCGGCGCCGAGGAGCAGATCATCCTCAACCAGCTCTACAAGCACACCTCGATGCAAGAGAGCTTCAGCATGATCTTCTTGGCGGTGGTCAACGGGCAGCCCAAGGAGATGGGGCTGGTGCAGGCCATCCAGCACTTCATCGATCACCGCATTGACGTGGTGCGCCGCCGCACCGTTTACCTGCTGGAAAAAGCCCGCGAGCGCGAGCACATTTTGGAAGGCTACAAGATGGCGCTCGACAACCTGGACGCGGTCATCAAGCTGGTCCGCGGCTCCGGGTCGCGCCAGGAGGCCAAAGAAGCCCTGCTGGCGGCCAAGTACAAGATTGTGGACAAGCAGATGCGGGAGCGCATCGGCGGCTCCGAAGGCCGGCTCAGCCCCAAACAGGCCGACGCCATCCTGGAACTGCAGCTCTATCGCCTGACCCGGCTCTCCACGGACGAAATCCTCAAAGAGCTCGAAGAAATCCGCGGGAAGATCGCCGAGTACGAAAGCATCCTGGCCTCGGATAAAAAGCTGCGCGGCGTGATCGTCAAGGAACTCGAGGAAGTGAAAGAGCAGTTCGGCGACGAGCGCCGCACCGAGCTTACCGACGAATCCACTGATATCACGCTGGAAGACCTGATTGCCGACGAGCAGGTGATCGTTACCGTCTCCCACAGCGGCTATCTTAAGCGCACGCCTCTCTCCACCTATCGCCAGCAGCGCCGCGGCGGCACTGGGCGCACCGGCATGAAGACCCGCGAGGAGGATTTCGTCGAATACCTGTTCGCGGCATCGACGCACTCCTACCTGCTCATCTTCACCAACACCGGGCGCGTGTACTGGCTCAAGGTGTATGAAGTTCCCGATGTGGGCGCCGCCGGCAAGGGCAAGCACATCGGCAACCTGGTGGCATTGCAGCCGGGCGAAACCGTGAAGGCCCTGCTCGAGGTCCGCAACCTCGAAGAAGAGAACCGCTACGTCTTCTTCGCCACGCGCCAGGGCACGGTGAAAAAGACCCCGGTGAAGGATTTCTCCAACGTGATGTCACGCGGGATCATCGCCATCGGCATCGAGAAGGACGACGAGCTGGTGGCCGCCCGCCTCACCGACGGCCAGCAGATCGTTTTCCTGGCCTCGCACGAAGGCCAGGCCATCCGCTTCGACGAAGAACACGTGCGCCCCATGGGCCGCCCCGCCTACGGCGTCCGCGGCATGGATATGGACAAGGGCGACTACGTGGTGGGCATGGCCGTGACTCCGAAAGATGGCAACGGTAAAAAGAAAACCAACGGCGACGGCAAGCACGAGGAGCTGCCCAGCCTGATCCTCAGCATCACCGAAAACGGCTACGGCAAGCGCACGCCGGTGGACGAGTACCGCCTGCAGTCGCGCGGCGGCAAAGGCGTGATCAACGTGAAGACCACCGCCCGCAACGGCAACGTGGTGGCCATCATGCTGGTGGACGAAACCTCCGAAGCCATGCTCATCAGCCACTTCGGCAAGATCATCCGCATTGACACCAAGCAGATCCGCGAAGCCGGCCGGTCCACGCAGGGCGTTCGCCTGCTGAACCTGGAGGCTGGCGACAAAGTGGCCTCGGCTGCCGTGCTTAAAGAGAAAGAAGAAGAGCCTAACGGAAGTTTGCTGCAGTAGCACGAAACATCAGAAAAGAACACGCCCCGGACGCTCGGGGCGTTTTCTCTTTCTGCAAGGCCAGTCGGCTACGCTGAGCTACTTGTCGAGCCTTTGAACTATCGGAATTACCGACCTGTCTTCCATCAGGTGAGATTCAGGCAAAGAACATCGAAGGTCGTGACCTTTAGGGAACTGTGGAGCGGAAATCCTATTGCCATCTCCGGGAAGAAAGCTCACAATGCAGCGGACAGAGGGGGTAGCTATGTTTCGTAGTGGCAAGGCTCGGGGTGCTGCGATTCTGTTTCTTCTAGCATTGAGTGTGGCGGGCGTGTCCCAAGAGCCGCAGGCTTCGCCGCAGCAACCGCCAAGGCCGAAGATCGACTGGCAGGTGGGGCCTACCGTCGGCCATCTGGGCGACATCGCTGAGATCAACATTCCCCAGGGATACAGGTTTACCGGCAAGGCAGGAGCCCAGCAGGTGCTGGTGATCACGCACAACGTTCCCAACGGAAGCGAGCTGGGCGCGCTGATTCCGGATTCCAAAGACGCCAACTGGTTCATGATCTTTGAGTTTCGTGACACGGGATACGTGAAGGACGACGACAAGAACAGTCTCGACGCCGACGCACTCATGAAAAACATGCGCGAAGCCACAGAAGCGAGCAACGAGGAACGTCAGAAGCGGGGATGGAGGCCACTGCACATTGCCGGGTGGGAGAAACCTCCGTTCTACGATCCGGTCACTCACAATTTGACGTGGGCCACGCGCGTCAAGGGCGACGATCCCGCCGAGACAGGATCAGTGAATCACTCGATCCGGCTCCTGGGCCGCAGAGGCACCGTCAACGTCGACCTGGTGGCTGGTCCCACGGAATATGCCGCCAGCACTACCGACTTCAACACCCTCATATCCGGATTTTCGTACAACCAGGGCAGCCGCTATAGCGACTTCACTGCCGGCGACAAAGTGGCCAAGTATGGGCTGGCGGCGTTGATCGCCGGGGGCGCCGGCGCCGTGGCCTTAAAGACCGGACTTCTGGCCAAGCTGTGGAAGCTGATTGTGGTCGCGATTGCGGCTATCGCCGGCTTCATCAAGAAGATATTCAAGGCCATCTTCGGCAAAGAAGAAAAAGTGGAAGATCCTTCCAAGTCGGCAGCAGCACAGGGATGAGTGAACTGGAGTCCCTGTTCCTGGTAGTTCTGCTGATTTATCTGGTCCAGTGCATTTACTGGGTAACGCCGGGAGCTGCGGTTTTTGCCCTGAGTTTCCGTGGCCGGGGCCAACGCAAGCCGCGGGGGTTTGTGTGGAGCGCCCTCCAGACGGAGGGCTTTCTTGCTTGGCCGCTGCCCCCTCTAACTCCCCTGACGGTGGCGGCGTGGCCGGCTTTCGAATTGGGTCCTGGCGGCGTGGCTTTCCGCGAAGACAACGGCGAATGGTCGTTCCTGCCGTGGGATGGGGTCGTCGTGACCCAATCCGAAGCCAAGCTGCGATGCAACGGCACAGCAGTTTTTCACGGCTGTGAAAGTCAGGTGTTCGAGTGTTTCCGGCTGCTGCGGCGATTGCAGGCCGCGGAAAAAACTGCACGCGGGGCGATCATCCAGCGCTGGCTGGATAAGGCCATGAATGCCCATGGCGCCGAGCGCCGGCTGCATGTCTTTACCGGCAGATCCCGTTTGCTGAGAATACTCGCCAATGTCCAGTTGGTTTTCCTGGTCGTGGTAGTCCCTCTGGCGTTCGCCCGCTTTGGTCCCGCGATCTTGTGGCGGGTCATCCTGTTTTTCTTGGCCATGCAATCTCTTCTTGCGCTCGAGTTCCGGACCGTCCACAAGAAGCTTTTCCGGCCGGCGTCGAGCGGCCGTTTCAAATCGGCGCTGACCATCCTGCTTTCTCCGATGGCCGCCATCCGCGGTTGCGACGTGTTGGCCCGCGATCTGTTCAGCGGCTGCCATCCGCTGGCCGTGGCATCCGCGTTGCTCCCCGCGGACGAGTTCGCACGTTTCGCCGGAGAGCAGCTTCGCGAGTGGCAGCTTGGCGATCATCGCGAGCCTTGGTACCAGGAGACGGTGGCAAAACTTATGGACCGGACTGTGCGTCAGCGAGGGGTTCGCCCGGACTCATTGCTGCTGCCGGCGGAGCGAGAGAGCGGATGTGTTGCGTATTGTCCGCGATGCCTGGCGCAGTACATCAAGAACACCGGATCTTGTACCGATTGCGGCTTTGCAAGCCTGGAGCCGTTCGAGGCTGGGAAACGCAGCAGCGCAAAGAGAACCTAGACATTGCTGCAGTGCAGGATGCTGGCCTTACTGCTTGCATATTGTTACCGCAATGAGCTGGCCAATTCGATGGAAGATCCTCGAATTCTTGTGCTTCTTTCCCCCCTCGCACGAATCCTATAGACTTTAGACCTCTCGCGGGACGCCTGAGTTTCAGCGTTGCTGGAATGAGAAAGGTGGAGAGATGAACATTTATTCGGACATTACCAAGACCATCGGCCGGACGCCGCTGGTGCGACTCAACAAACTTACGGCCGGCATGGGCGGGACCGTGCTCGCCAAGCTGGAAGGGTTCAATCCCTGCCATAGCGTCAAAGACCGCATCGGCGTAAGCATGATCGACGAGGCGGAGAAGGCGGGCAAGATCCAGCCGGGCAAGACCGTGCTGATAGAACCGACCAGCGGCAATACTGGGATCGGACTGGCATTTGTCGCCGCGGCGCGAGGTTATCGGTTAATCCTGGTGATGCCGGAAACCATGAGCATGGAGCGCCGGGTGGTGTTGCTGGCGATGGGCGCTGAGTTGGTTCTGACGCCGGGGCCCAAGGGCGTTCGTGGCTCCATGGTGCGCGCCGAAGAAATCCTGAAACAAACGCCCAACGGTTTTATCCCGCAGCAGTTCTCCAACCCGGCGAATCCCAAGATCCACCGCGAGACCACCGGGCCTGAACTGTGGGACGATACTGACGGAAAGATCGACTTTCTGATCTCCGGCGTGGGCACTGGCGGGACGTTGACTGGCGTAGGCGAATACATCAAGCCCAAGAAACCGTCGTTCAAGATCGTCGCCGTGGAACCGGCGGACTCGCCCGTGCTCTCCGGGGGCAAGCCCGGACCGCAGAAGATCCAGGGGCTGGGCGCTGGTTTCGTTCCTGACATCTTGCGCACCGATCTTATTGACGAAGTCATGACGGCAACGCTGGATGAATCCGTTGCCACCGCGCGGAGTATGGCCAAGGAAGAGGGGATTCTGGTCGGCATCTCCGGTGGGGCTGCGGTGGCGCAGGCGCTGAAAGTGGCGGCGCGTAACGAAAACGCCGGGAAACTCATTGTCGTGGTGGTTCCGGATTTCGGCGAGCGCTATCTGAGCACGTTCCTTTTTGAAGACCTCCGCAACCAGGCGACGCAACTGCCCACGGAACAAGTGACGCTGTAGACATCATCGAGAATGCCCCGGCTCAAGCGCATATGCGTCTTCTGCGGCTCATCAGTGGGTGCGCGTCCCGAGTATCGCCAGGCCGCGCACCGCCTGGGCGAGCTCATGGCCGAGCGAAGTATCGGCGTGGTCTTCGGTGGCGGCTGCATCGGATTGATGGGGACGGTCGCCGATGCGGCGCTGGCCAAAGGCGGCGAGGTGATCGGTGTGATCCCGGAATCACTGGTCAGGCGCGAGATTGGCCATCGCGGCGTGACCAAGCTCCATGTTGTCGAAACCATGCATCAGCGCAAGGCGCTCATGGCCGATCTCTCTGACGCATTCATCGCCCTTCCCGGAGGCTACGGAACGCTCGAAGAGTTCTGCGAAGCTGTGACCTGGTCGCAGCTCGGCATTCAGCAAAAACCCTGCGGACTGCTCAACGTCGAAGGATATTGGGACGGCCTGCTTGCCCTTCTGGATCATGCGGTGGACGAGCAATTTGTACGTCCGGAAAACAGCCAGCTCGTGCTGGTGGCGAGAAGGCCGGAACTAATGCTGGAAAGACTTGAGGAGTGGACGCCGCCCGCGCATATTGAGAAATGGCTAGGCAAAGCCGAGCGCTAGCAACGGACAGTTTCCAAACGCCGACCATTTCTTGCTCACATGTGTTCCATGTGCTCCATAGGATGGGCCATGGGATGTTTCACTTCTTTCGACGGCCCGAGCTTGCTTCCCCGCTCCAACTCCGCCGCAACTTCATCGACTAACGCGGCTTCGTTGTTGAGAATTTCGCCCACCGTTCGCGCCGCAGCTTCGGCCTGGGCCCACTGCCGCTGTTCCAGCGACTCGCGCACTGCGGGAATCGTCTTTACGGCGTATCCCGTATAGGCCCCGGGCGCATAGATCTGGTGTTTGAACCAGGGCCTGCCCGGAAGTCCTTTCTCGCTCAAGAACAGGCGCTCGCTTTGAAAGATTTTGGCGTTCACGGTTCTGAGCGAGTCGTCGTCCATCCCGGCGAAGCCGGGCGCATTCAGTTTTTTTACAACAGCATCGTAGTGCTGCGCCGCCAGGGATAGCGCCTCGGCGCCATTTTCGAGCGGAGCAAAGTTGATAGCCGGCGGCGTATCCAACCGCGGCGGAGGCTGCATGGGCTTCTGCGGATCGGAGACGGCGTTGAACACGCCCTCATCCAGTTCCAGGTTGCGTTCTTTGGCTTCGTCCTGTTCCGACTTCAGCAGCTTCTGCAGGTCTTTCACGTAACCCTTGATGGTGTCCGCCTGGTCGGTGTACTCAAACGGTAACAGGTCGGCGTCAGCCAGGCGCATCACGGCTGTGCCCGCGGTCTGGGCCAGGGCGCGGCCGTACACGAAGGTGGTGTCAGAGAAGTGGGTGAACCAGTAGAAGTCGTCGTAGATGGAGTGATATTGGCCGTCGCGGTCTTCGCCGCCGAAGCGCACGTCCATGGCGGCGACGCCGGCGTGATCGAGAAACGAGGCGTAATCCGAGCCATCGCCCAGCGCGCGGATGCGCGTGTCGGCGCGGCGGCGAAGCTCTTCGCGGTCCTCTCCGCGGGCGCCGGCAATCTGCGAGAGATGCGAGCGCTGCCACACGGAAATGTGCTTCTCCGGGTCGTCGACGTCGCGGGCCACTCCGTTGATGAAACGCTCCAGGGAATGGGAGCCGGAGACTCGAAGGAAGCCGCGGCCATTGTTGTCAGAGTTGATGTAAGCCACGGCGTGCTGCTCGACTTCGCCGATGTGGGTTTCCAGCCACTCCGTGGAGCCAAGCAGCCCCGGCTCTTCGCCGTCCCAGGCGCAGTAAATGATGGTGCGTTTCGGCCGCCAGCCCTGTTTGTAAAGCTCGCCCAGGGCACGCGCTTCTTCAAGCTCCGCCACCATGCCGCTCAAGGGATCGCTGGCGCCGTTGACCCAGGCATCGTGATGGTTACCGCGGATCACCCACTGCTCCTGCACTTCCGCGCCCGGCAGCCGGGCGATCACGTCATAAAGCCGCTTGGTGTCCCAGTTGGATCTCACTACCAGATGCACCTTGGCTGGTCCCGGGCCCACGTGATAGGTGATAGGCAGACCGCCGCGCCAGTTCGCCGGCGCCACGCGGCCGGCGATGGCTGTCAGCAGCGGCTGCGCGTCACTATAAGAAATCGGAAGCACCGGAATCTTAGTGATAAGCGGAGAATCTTTGATCGCCAGTCGCTTAGCTCCGGGAACCGAGCCCCAGCCGGGAGTCAGCGGGTCGCCCGCATAATATGTATCCGTCACCGATCCGCGTTGTACAGCGTCTTTGTTGCGCAGGCCGCCGTCTGGATAAACGTCGCCTTCGCCGTAACCGTCGTCGGCGGGATCAGAGTAGATGATGCAGCCCAAAGCTCCGTGCTCGGCGGCGACTTTAGGCTTGATTCCGCGCCACGAAGCTCCGTAACGCACGATCACGATCGCCCCTTTGACCGAGACGCCAAGACGGTCCAGCTCTTCGTAATCCTCGCGCGTGCCGTAGTTCACATAAACCAGCGGTCCAGTCACGTCACCGTCGAGCGAATAGGCGTTGTAGGGCGGAAGCTGTTCCGCTTGCTGGCCGGAGGTTGGATCGCCGGGCAGCGGAGGCTCCTGCAACTTGGCCTCAAAATGCGCCGGCTCCAGCAACTCCAGACGGCGCTCTTTGGGCGTGGGGAACAAGACGTCAAAGTTCTCGATCTTCGCGTTCCAGCCCCATTCTTTGAATCTGGCCAGCATCCACTCCGCGTTCTGCTGGTCGTAAGGCGAGCCCACATGGTGGGGATGCGCGCTCAGCAGACGCATGGCTTCACGCATGTTGTCGGCGCTGGGGAGCGCACGAAACTTGCTTTCCCAATCGCGCTGGACCTGTGACGCGCTGCCCAGAAATCCTTGCAGAGGAGGCTGTGCGGGTCTTTCTCCGGCGGTCTGCGCTAGGGGCGGTTCAGATCCGAAAAACAGCGCGATAAGGCACAATAGGAAACCAGGCAGGTATTTCATCAAGTCCTCCGGGGAATGGGGAATTATAAATGCACCCGATCACGGTTCTCGGCTTTGTTGCCGGCACACTCACCACGCTCTCCTTTCTCCCCCAGGTACATAAGGCATGGACCACCAAGCGATGTGACGATCTCTCCATGGGAATGCTGCTCTCGTTTGGCGCCGGCGTAGTGCTGTGGATGATCTATGGCCTTTGCGTCTCGGCTGCTCCCATCATTGCGGCGAATGTGGTCACGCTGGCATTGATCCTGATCCTTGTAGTTCTCAAGGCACGCTATTGAAACGCTGCCTGACATGTGTCTTGGGCGTTGACGCTTCGGCTAAACTGATTTGTGAGTTCCTCTGAAATTGCGCTGTTGTGCGGAGCCGCGCTGATCGCGGGCGCTCTCAATTCGATTGCCGGCGGCGGCAGCTTCCTGTCGTTCCCGCTCCTGCTGTTCCTCGGAATACCCTCCGTGAATGCCAATGCGACCAACACCGTTGCCCTCTGGCCCGGGACCATCGCTTCTACGGGCGCGTATCGCAAAGCGCTCAACCTGGAGCTGCTGAGGCGCATGATGCCCCTCATGCTCGTCACCTTGGCCGGCAGTTTTGTAGGCGCGTGGCTGCTTCTGCATACCCGCCCGCGCACTTTCGACAAGCTGGTTCCCTGGCTGCTCCTGGCCGGCACCGTGCTGTTCAGCCTTCGCAGCAAGGTGACCGCTTGGGTGACGCGGCATCAGCAGAGCCGAGGTCCGGCATTCAGCAGCGTGGCCTGGATCGCGATGGCGCAGGGCGTCTTGGGTGTATACATCGGGTACTTCGGCGCCGGGGTAGGCATCGTGATGCTGCCGCTCCTGGTCCTGATGGGTGTGGACAACATTCACTCCATCAGCGGCCTGCGAACGCTGCTGGTTACCTGCGGAAACGCGGTGGCGGTGACGGTGTTTATCCTGGCGCACGCCGTGTACTGGCCTCAGGCGTTGCTGATGATGCTGGGCGCGATTGTCGGCGGCTACGGGGGAGCCTACTACGCGCAGAAAATGCAACCCCGGACGGTCAGCTACCTGGTGATCGCCATGGGTTGCGCCATGAGCGCGTATTTCTTCTGGAGAACGTATCTTCAAGGACGGATATGATGTCCTTGCAGGGTGCTTGCCGGGTCTGCGAGCGGACCGGAACGACCCGACCCCAGGTTCAACCTCAATACTCGACGAAGGTGGATAAAGAATGTCAGCCGACATTGCCATGATTGCGGAAGTCCCGATTTTTGAATTGCTGGATGACAGCGAACGCGGCGCCCTGGCGCAAATGATGGACTGCCGCGAGTTCAAAGCCGGCGCCGTACTCTTCGAATACGGCGATCCCGGCGGTGAGATCTTCATTCTGCGCAGCGGCGATGTGGAGGTTTTCGTCGAGAACCATGAGGGCGAGAAGATTGTTCTTGCCGAGAACCAGCGCGGCGACGTGGTGGGCGAGCTTTCTTTTCTTGACGGCGGTGCTCGCACCGCCACCGCCTTCGCCCGCGAAGATACGCAGACGCTCACCATGAATCGTGATCGCCTGCTGCGTTTCATTGACAAGCATCCTCACGCGGCGATCGATTTGCTTACCGTGGTCGGCCGCCGCCTGCGTGCCACCGACGAGCTCTTGCGCACCCACGTCTCGCGCAACGTGAACGTCGAGCTGGCCGAGCGCATGACCCTGGGCGAGCGCGTGGCCGACAAAGTCGCGTCCTTTGGCGGCTCCTGGACCTTCATCATTATCTTTGGCGCCATCATGCTGGTATGGGTGGTCCTGAACACCGCCGCGCTGTTCGCTGATCACTTCGATCCTTATCCGTACATCCTGCTGAATCTGTTTCTCTCCATGACGGCAGCGGTTCAGGCGCCGGTGATCATGATGTCGCAAAACCGCCAGGCGGCCAAAGACCGCCTGCAGGCCGACCAGGATTACCAAGTGAACCTCAAGGCCGAATTGGAAGTGGCCCAACTCCACCGAAAAGTGGACCATCTCTACGAGCGGTTGGAAGAGCATTGGGCCCGGCTGGAGAACCATAAATCGTGACGGGCCGTTAGAATCTGAGATGTGAGGACAAGTGTCAGGGCACGAGTTTACTCGTGCCGCCAGGCGATAGAGAGAATCGGGCTTTAGCCCGTTTTTCCTTTGTCGCTTCGCTTGCGCTCCGCTCCGGCCTACGGCAGTGCGGAAGCTTTGTCTTCCCGGACTTTTGGCACGACCGTCTTCGTACGAAAGGCACGGGAGTAGTTTGTCGCCAATGAATCTGGACGACACAATTGTCGCCATGGCCACGCCGCCCGGACGCGGCGGCATCGGCGTGGTGCGTCTCTCCGGTTCGGCTGCGCGCGAGATCGCCGTCCCCATGTTTCGGCTGAAACATGAACTGGAGCCAGGCCGGGCCGCCTTCGTTGAACTGATCGAGCCTGCGACCGGCGAGCGCATCGACGAAGCCGTGGTCACGTATTTTGCCAAACCACACTCCTACACCACAGACGACATTGTCGAGGTCTCCGCGCACGGATCGCCGGTGGTGTTGCGGCATATCGTGGAACTGGCCACATCGGCCGGAGCGCGCCTGGCTGAACCGGGCGAGTTCACCATGCGCGCCTTTCTCAACGGCCGCATCGACCTCACCCAGGCCGAGGCAGTGCGCGACCTGATCGAAGCGCAAACGCTCTACCAGGCCAAGGTCGCTGGCCAGCAGCTCGAAGGCGCGCTTTCGCGGCGGCTCCAGCCGGTCAAGAAAACGCTGGTGGACCTGATCGCGGTCATGGAAGCCGGCATCGACTTCGCTGAAGACGACGTTGCGGTACTTCCCGCCGCAGAGATACTCTCCCGCATCGCCGCGGTGCGCGAACCTCTCGAGCAACTGCGCGCGTCGTTCGCCTATGGCAAAATCGTGCACGAGGGCATGACGCTGGCCATCGTCGGCCGGCCGAACGTGGGCAAATCCAGCCTGTTTAATCGGCTGGTTGAACGCGAGCGAGCTATCGTGACGGCCACGCCTGGCACCACCCGCGACCTGGTCACCGAGACCGTAGCGCTGGGCGGAATTCCGCTCAAGCTGATCGATACCGCCGGCATTCGCCGCTCCAGCGACGAAGCTGAGAGCATCGGCATCCGCAAAACCTACGAGGCGCTCAGCGAGGCGGACATGGTTCTGGTGGTCCTGGACTGTACCTGCGAGCTTTCGCCGGAAGATCATGAACTGGTCCGCGCCTGCGCCAACCGTCGCGCTCTGGCGGTGGCCAACAAAGCCGACCTGCCGGCCGCGCGCGCATTCGCGCTGGATGACGGCCTTCGCGTCTTCCGGACCTCGGCGCTCACCGGCGAAGGCCTGGATGGCTTGCGCCAGGAGATCCTCCTCCAGGTCGCAGGCGGCGCCGGGGGCGAGCACGAGACGGGGTTCCTCACCAACATTCGCCACCAGCGTCTGGTGGAAGAGTCGCTCAACGCGCTCAACGCCGCCGGCCACGCCGCGGAGCGCAAGGTTCCCCACGAGATGATCATGCTCGACCTCTACGGCGCCTTGCGTCCGCTGGACGCCATCACCGGCGAAACCACCACCGATGATATTCTCAATCTCATCTTCAGCAGTTTTTGCATTGGAAAATAGAACGGCGCTCCCGCTACTCATACGCGATCGCCTCGATCGGATCCTGCCAAGCCGCAAGCATCGCCGGATAGAGCGCGCCGAGCACGGCCGAGCCCATGGCGATGGCTCCGGCAATCGGCCACCACTCCGGCACGATTGCCTGCGGCAATGAGGCCGGCACCAGGCGGGCCAGAAGCCATCGGCCAGCGAAGCTGAACCCGATGCCCAGAATGCTTCCCCCCAGACCCAGAAACAGCGCCTCCAGCAGAATGATTCTCAGGATCAGGAACTTCGATGCGCCCAATGACTTCAGGATGCCGATCTCCCGAGTTCTCTGCTGGATCGCCATGTACATGCTGAGCGATGCCACCGCCGCGCCGATCAGGACGGCAATGCCGATGATGACATCCAGAAATGTCCGAAGAAATGGAATGTTATCCACCGAGGTTAACGATAGCAATTCTTCCAAGGCAACGACATGGTAGCCGGGAAGCAGAGCTCTAGTCGAATCGATCACAGCGTCGACGTTGGCCGGGGCATCCGCTTTCAGATAGATCTGCGCCACCTTGCCTTCGCTGCCTTCGAGATCTTGCAGAACGGGCAACGGCAGGAAGAGGTGCGCGAGCTTCCCGGGCTCGACTACGCCGGCAACGTTCCAATTGTGATCCAGTACCTTCACCGTGCTTCCCGCATGGACGCCCAACTGTTGTGCGTAATAGGTATCAAGGATAATGTCGTCGGGCTTGGCAAACGTGTGCCCTTTCCTGAAGACGAACGGTCCGCTCATTTGTTCGAACTCATGCACATTGATCCCGGACACGACGGTCCAACCGGAAACCAGGTGGCTGGCGACCCCCGTAGCCAGACTGACGTGGGGAACTTCGCGGAGGCGAGCCACCAGCTTTTCGGGCATATTGGAAATGGACATGGAAGTGCCGGCGTGAAAATCCGGAGAGCGGACGACAATATCCGCCCCCACGCCCCGCGCGCGGGCGCGGGAATCCTCAATGAATCCGCGGCTCAAGCCCACCAGCGCCAGCATGAGCGCCACCGGCACCGCGATCAGCAGAATGCTCAGCGCCGTGCGCACAGCCCGGTGAGTGAGATTAGCGGCAACCAGTTTGGCGATCATGCGATCAAGGGAACTCCGGCAGGAATCTCGGTGAAGACAATTTCAGCGTTTATCGTTTTATCGTCTGTCGTTTATCGTTGCGCAACACTTACAGTCAGAATACCGTCAATCTCGTCCGCATTATCACGCCCCTTCTCGAAGGTCAGCCCGGGTTGCCCGGAGAAGGTATCGGCCAGGCGCAACTCCTTGACATCGAACAGGCGTGATCCGTCGCGCCCAATATGCTCATCGTACGTCGCGCCCACCAGGTAATACGGATGGCCGTGCCACAGCAGCAGCGAAAGCTGCTCGCTCCTGAGTCCGGCCAGCATGGTGTCAATGTTCCTGGGCGCGCCGGCAGTAAAGTGCAGTTCCAGGCGCACGTGCCGGCCATCGTCGAGAACGAATTCCTGGTTTACCACCTTGGCCAGTAGTTCCATCGCGGGCAATTGCTCCACGCACAACTCGCCGTAGTTCAGGCGCATGACCCAGAAACTCTGGTCCAACGCGACCTTCTGCATGGCCAGCATGCTCTCCAGGCCTGCGGCCAAGCCCCAGTTCGCACAGTTCTGTTTGGCGGTGACGATCTTGTTGATCTTGTGGAGATCGGCTGTCTGGTCGGGCTTGAGATAGTATCGCTGTTTTTTCTTGTCCCCCGCGTGCAGGGACAAGGAGAAGGAGGCCAGCAGAATAAACCACGCGAGTTGGGAAATCCGGCGCATGATAGGCCCAGTGTACCGGTACTGACGACTCTCAGGACGCAGGCTTTTTACCAAGGTTCTCACTTTGCCAAGGCCGCCAGCGCCTTGCGAAACAGCGCATCGAATCCTTCGCCCGAAGTTTTACCCAGCCGCGCCAGGGTTTTTTCTGCCAGCGAACGGTTGTAGCCGAGATTGACGAGCGCGGAGAGCACGTCCTCCTCCAACGGCGACGCCGCAGCCGCGGCCGGCGGAACGCCGAAACCGTCCAGCTTGTCGCGCAGCTCCAGCACCATGCGCTCCGCGGTTTTTTTGCCGATACCGGGAACGCGGGTGAGCGCGGCCAGGTTGTTGCCTTGGATGGCCGCGACCGCAGAATCCGCCTGCATGCCGCTCAGAATGGTGATGGCCAGCCGCGGTCCAATGCCGCTCACGCTGATCAACTTTTCAAAGAGCTGCTTTTCCTGCGCGCGCAGGAATCCAAAAAGCGAGAGCGCATCTTCGCGCACGTGGGTATGGACAAACATCGCCACATCCGCGCCCAGTGCCGGCAGCTCAGTGAAAGTGGAGACGCTGATATTCAGGTCATAGCCCACGCCCGCGGCCTCCACAATAGCCTGGTTGGGATGCTTGGCGATCAACTTGCCGCGAAGGTGTGCAATCATGCCGGTGTTTACAACCTTACCACTGAGTAACACTGAGCACACTGATTGAGGATTGGGTTGAGCACAATCGATCAGTCAAATCAGTGTTGATCAGTGGTAAGGTTTCCTCTCATCCTCTACGCCGGTACACGATGCTGAACTGAAATCCCGGGCTGGGCGGAAACAGCTCGGCTATTTTTTTCAGCCGCGCCGCCAGCGCGGCGGGCGCCAACAGCGGATACTCGCGCTCGCGCAGTTCGTAGTAATCCACGTCCAGGCAGAGGGAAAGCAGGTAAATGGCAATCGCGTCGGAGAATGCCGTGGCCAGGTAATCGGACTTGGCCTTCTCGTCGGTCGCGCCTGCTCCCTCGCCTAGCGCGTGCTTGCGGAATTCAAATGCGTCCAGGCTGGTTTCACCTCGGGCGTTGGCGGAGGCCTGTGCCCACGCCAGCTCAGCGAAGTCCGGCGACATTCCCGCCTTTTCCACGAAGCTGTGTCCCACGTGGATGTAGAACTCAAAGGCCACGGAGAACCGGTCGTCGAGCAGCCGGGTGGAGATGAAGACGCACTGGGAATCGCCGCTCTCGATATCGCGATGGCAAACCGCCCGCTCGGTGAACGCGTTGTCAAAGCGCTCGGCCACCAGGGTCTTGTCGCCCTCGTTGATGGTCAGCGGGACAAAATAAAAGGCTTTGCGGTCCAGGGCGCCGGCCACTGCCGGGGGCACGGCTTGCACCATGCGTTCCAGTTCGGCCGAAGGCAGCGTGACCTCGCCGACGGCGGCGTAACAGATGCCGTTGGGCGCCTGGGTCACGCGCACGTCGCGAATGATCTCCTGCGCTGTGCGCATCGGTGCGTTCACTGCCTGATTCACGGTATCATTCTAACAGTAGGGTTTCGTCGTCTCATGCGTACTCTTTTCCTCAGCGTTGTCATCGGCCTTGCCGCCGGCGTGATCTGCTTCTTCATTTCCGTTGCCTTTCTCTGCTTCGTGCTGCTCATTGTCGGCGCCGTAAGCCATGCCCGGCCGGACATGAGCCTGGCTTACAAAGTCGCCGCGCCTGTGGCCTTCCTGGCTGCGCTCTCCGGCTTTACCATTACCCTGGTGCGCGGCGCGCGAGCTGCTATGGCGCACAAGTAAAGCCTGCCCTCGCGGAACACCGACCGGAGGCACGAAGCGATTTGGTAATTGGGTAATTTGGTAATTGAGTAATTGTGAACCTCCTTGGCAATCGGGTTTTCTAGGGACCGCTAGCGGTTTTCCAATTACCCACTTACCAAATTACCTACCCAATCTGCTCCGTGCCTCGGTGTCTCCGTGGTAGGTTTGCTCCTCCGGCCTCGACAATTCTTTACACCCACCACGGTTGACCGTCACTTCGCCTGCATTTACACTTTGTTGCCCCAACCAGCATGCAAAAGGAGACGCAATGAAAACGTCGCGGCGTATCACGGCCATTTTTCTGTCCGTAATCTTCGTCCTTACCTCCAGTCCCGTATGGGCCCAGGAAAAAGAAA
>DATDGY010000273.1:0-28986 GCA_036521855.1 Candidatus Angelobacter sp. | reverse complement strand
AGATGCCGCGGGCAGTCCTGTCTATAATTTCTCCTACGTCGACCAGGTATATGATGGCCTCCTCGCCCGCCATGTCAGGCCTTTTGTGGAGCTCGGCTTCATGCCCAAAAAACTGGCGGCCAGACCAGTCTTGCATCCTTTCTGGTATAAGCCGTCGCCATCCCCTCCCAAAGACTACGCAAAATGGGATGGTCTGATCTCCGCGTTTGCCAGGCATCTCGTGGAGCGGTATGGCATAGATGAAGTGAGCGAGTGGTATTTCGAAGTGTGGAATGAGCCGAATATTGATTTCTGGGCCGGTGAACCAAAACAGGCGACCTACTTCGAGCTGTACGATCACACCGCGCGGGCGCTGAAAGCAGTGAACCCGAGATTGCGCGTCGGCGGCCCTGCTACCGCCCAGGCCGCCTGGGCAGATGCTTTCATTCGTCACGTGAGCGAAGCAAATGTGCCGGCGGATTTCGTTTCTACTCACGTGTACGCCAACGACAGCGTCCAGGATGTGTTCGGCGCCGGCGACCCGCTCCCGCGCGACCAGATGGTCTGTCGCGCCGTGAAGAAAGTGCACGAACAGATCAAGACTTCGGCCAAACCGGATCTCGCTTTGATCTGGAGCGAATATAACGCCAGTTACAAGAATGAACCCGAAGTCACAGATGCTCCGTTCATGGCGCCCTGGCTGGCCGACACCATCGAACAGTGCGACGGCCTGGTGGATGTAATGTCCTACTGGAGCTTTTCTGACGTGTTTGATGAACAAGGCGTTGTGCGGCGGCCTTTCTACGGCGGGTTTGGGCTGATTGCTGAGGGTGGAATCCCCAAACCGGCCTACAACGCATTCCAGTTGCTGCACAAGCTTGGCAACCGGCGGGTGAAGGTCCCGTCTCAGTCTGCTCTGGTCACGAGGCGCGACGATGGATCGTGGGCGATAGCCCTGTGGAATTTAGCGCCGCCTGGATCCGAGGGTGAGACGAAGCACTTTCTTGTGCGGCTTCCTCCGGGATCGCGCAATCGCCAAGTGGTCGAGTCCCGCGTCGATGAGAAGAATGGTAACGTCCTGCCAGCGTACAAAAGCATGGGCTCGCCCCGATACCCAACGGAAAGCCAGCTGCGCATGCTCATCCAGGGCGCTCAGCTTTCTCCGGCGGAACGACTGGACGTAAAGAATGGATCTCTTGCGGTCGACGTAAATTCTCCGGGGCTTGTCTTGCTGGAGGTTCGGTAACGCCTGCGGTGGCCAGGGGCATGCCGGCGTCGAAATATCGTATGTCTTCTCGCCGTCAATTTCTGCAGCAAAGCCTGGCGCTCTCCACCTTGTTATTGCTCCAAGCGCCGCCGTCCTGGTGTCAGCAGGCCCAACGGCTTTCGAAATCGGACGAGGATCTGCTGGACGAAATCTGCGTTTCGTCATTCCGCTATTTCTGGGAAGCTGCGAGCCCTTATACGGGCCTGGTGAAGGACCGCTCTCGGGCCGGAGGTCTAGATCCCCGCACCATCGGCAGCATCGCCGCGACCGGCTTTGGCCTGACGGCGTTGTGCATCGCGGCGGAGAATGATTACGAGAAGCGCTCAAAAATTGAGGAACGGGTACTGCGAACCCTGCAATATTTTCAAGGGCGCGCTCTCCGTGAAAATGGCTTTTATTACCATTTCCTCGACATTCATACCGGCGCAAGGCTCTGGAACTCTGAAGTGTCCTCCATCGACACTGCGTTGCTTCTGTGCGGCATCATTACCTGCCGGGAATACTTTGACGACGAGCGCATTCGCAGGCTTGCCGACGACATCTATCACAGGATCGATTTTCGATGGATGTTGAACGGCGCTGATACTCTCTCGCACGGATGGAACCCGGAAACCGGGTTTCTCAAGTGGCGATGGAATTCGTACGCCGAGCACATGATGTTGTACCTACTGGCTATCGGTTCGCCAACCCTCGGCATATCTCCGCAGTCGTGGGAGGCGTGGAAGCGACCCGTATACCATTTCTTCGGCGAGAGCTACGTCTCCGCCGAGGCGCCGCTCTTCATCCATCAATATGCACACGCGTGGGTTGATTTTCGCGACAAGAGCGACCGTTTTGTCGACTACTTTCAGAACTCGACGAAAGCCACACGCGCGCATTTAAAATTTTGCCTTGATCTTTCGCAGAAGTTCCCGGGATACAACGAACAATTGTGGGGTATCACTGCGTCAGATTCGGCCCGCGGATATGTGGTTTGGGGCGGGCCCCCCGCCATGGGACCGATCGATGGCACTGTTGTGCCTGCGGCTGCTGCGGGTTCGCTGCCGTTTCTGTCTGGCGAGTGCCTGGCGGTACTCCACAACCTCCGCCAGAACCACGGGAAGCGATGCTGGAAACGATACGGATTTGTGGATGCCTTCAATCCGAATAGTGCATGGACAAACCCGGACGTCATTGGTATCAACGTCGGCATTTCCATGCTGATGGCTGCGAATATGAGATCGCAGTTCGTATGGAAGACCTTTATGAAAGCCACCGAAATCGGCACAGCTCTGCGGAACGTCGGATTCAAACGCAGCCAGAGGCCCGAGCGGCTGCAGGAAGTCATAGGGTACGCGGGGTTGTGAGTGATTCGGGCTCTGAGTCTCTTGGCAGAGGCGCTACCGGGCGGCAATAAATCCCAACGCGCTCTGGGTCAAACAGAAAGCGGTCTATGGAATCTCGAGGATTTCTTGAACGATGGTGAGGATACTATTTGTAGACTGCGTGAACGCGAGAGGGTCGTTGCCCTCCTTCACCACCCGTTCCTGCTGCACTAGAGAAAGTGGGGAATACATCACATTGGCGACACGGCCCGCCGGTCAACTAGCCTGGCGGCAATTTGATACGCCAAGCTCATGAACAAACTTTCCCCTTGCTTTGAGTGGAAGTCGCCTTCTCTCACACGTCCCAGGAATCCGTCTGGCCTCGACCATTCCGATTGAACCATTTGAGTTGTGTTTGGATATTCTTGTCGATGTTTCTTACTTCACCACGGTTATTGCCCTTAGCATCTTGGCCCTAGCCCTCTCCGTCGGGCGGTCCTGCGGCGCCGGCCAGATCCTGCGGCTTGATCCTCTCGACGTTGAATTTTGCAGCGCGCTCCCGCATTGTCGTGAGCACGTCTTCAAGTAGAGGCGGTTCGCCCTTGATCCAACGCAGCGGGTTAATGCGCGCCACAACGAACGAGCGCAGGTACGGGCTGACGAGACCACGTTCCTTCAACTTTTTCACAGCTGCCGCAACTTTCTCCTCGAGGTCGAGCACCATTGCGGCCCGTTTCTCATGATCCTTGAGGGCGGTGCGCAGGGGTTCATCGGTCAAGGCCTCCAGCCGCCGGAGAAGCGGATGGTAAACGCCACCGCCGAAGCGAGGGAAGCGTTCATAGCAGACGCCAAGGGTGACTAGGGCGGCTTCGTCGAGGTAGAACGCAAACCGGGACTCGGGACGCGCGGCATCTTCGTCCACGAGGCCACGGTAGATGCGGATGACCTCCAGTGAGCGTTCCTTGAGGTTGTGTGCCTTCTCCGTATTGAGCGCGAGGATTTGCCATGCTACCTCGCGGTCAGCCACGACGAGCGCGGTGATTGATTTCGCCCCGAGGCGGCGCATGGCTTCGAGGCGATGCCGCCCGTTGGGTGTCCAGAAGCCGCCCCGTGGGGCGACAACCGCGATAATCGGGTCGAGGAAACGCCCTGTCTTGTTGATAACGTCAGCTAGGCGTTTGTGGTGAGCATCGGAAAGATCCCGCTGGAAGGGCGTGGGCTCGACGGCATCGATCGGCAGGACGGACAGCAATACCGGATGACCGGCGAGCGGTTCCTTATACGATCCAACGATGCAGCCGCCGGCTTTCGCGATCGCCTCTGCGGCCTCGGCTGCAGTTCCCGTCGGCTGTTCGAGCCGGCATTCTGCTGGACCGAGGCCCTTCGTCCCGGGCTTGGCTTTGCGAGGACGACGACGGGCTGGCGCACGTTTGACCATAGCAGAGACTCTACTCCAGTTCCGGCGTGAACGTCCTCAATCTCCAACCACCGTCACCAGGACAGTGCTTTGGCGCCCACGCACATCACCTTCGAGATGAAAAATTTGTTGTCAAGTACCGAGAACGAGCTTGCCATCCGCGATCGGCACGGTCAGTGACGGTCCGAGCCAAGTTGCCCGCAAATGGGAGTGGCCGTTGCCATCATGCCACATCTGCTCGGGGCCGTAGTTGCGGCTGGGCGGGATCAGCTTATCCAGAATCGCGGGTAGGTCTCGCCGGCGACAACCCAAATCGCATCATGGCGAGATCCAGACCGCTAGCGGCGAATTTGGTGTAGGCTTTTCGCCGGAGAGAATCATGTTCAAGTTCAGACTTCTACGATTGCCGCTTCTTGTTCTGATATTGATTTCCCAAGGCAGCGCGCAGTTCGCACACACCGACCACAAACAGATCGTCGATGCCGCTGGCAAACCGCTTCTTCTTCGCGCAACAAATCTGGGTAATTGGCTGGTGCCGGAGGGTTACATGTGGCTGTTCCAAGGTGGTCCGCAATCTCCCAGCGAGATCCGCGCGTTGGTGTTGGAGCTGCTTGGACCTGAAGGCTCGGCCGCATTCTGGCAAAAGTACCGAGAGAACTACATCACGCGTGAGGACATTGCACTCCTGCATCGGGCCGGCTTCAACGCGATTCGAGTTCCTTTGCATTACACCCTGTTTGAGAGTGACGACGCGGAAGGTTTCAAGCTGCTGGACCGGTTGATCGTCTGGAGCCGTGCCGAAGGCCTATATGTCGTCCTTGATCTGCATGCCGCGCCGGGCGGACAGACGGGGGCAAACATCGACGACAGCGCCGGATATCCCTGGCTATACCAGAGTCCACAAGAGCAGGAGCACCTGATCGCAATCTGGCGGCGGCTAGCGACCCGCTATCGCGATGAGCCGGCCGTGCTTGGTTATGACCTGTTGAATGAGCCGATCCCGCCTTTTCCGAAGTTAACACCTTTGAATTCTTCGCTTGAACCGCTCTACAAGAAGGTTTCAGGCGAGATACGAAAAGTTGATGCTCACCATATTCTCTTTCTCGGTGGCGCGCAGTGGGACGGAAACTTTTCGGTCTTCGGCAGACCTTTCGATGCGAACGTCGCCTACACGTTCCACAAATATTGGACGGCGCCAGATGAAAGCGTGCTGCGGCAGTACATTGATTTTCGCGAACGTTATGATGTGCCGATCTGGATGGGCGAGTCCGGGGAGAACAGCGATGGGTGGATCGCGCAATTCGTGAAAGCGCTTGAAACAAACCACATCGGTTGGGCTTTCTGGCCGTATAAGAAGATGGAAAAATCGTCGGCGGTCGTCAGCATTATCCCGCCCGCTGATTGGGGAAAGATCGTGGAGTTTGCAAAGCTTCCGCGCGGCACTGCGCACGTGGAAGAACGGCTGAAGGCCCGGCCTGAACAGGAAACGATCACCCGTGCTTTCGCCGAGTTGCTGGAGAGTGTCCGCCTGCAAAAGTGTCGCGTGAATGAGGGATATTTAAGAGCGCTCGGAATGAAGTCTGATATTGCGCCGGTCAGTGGGGGAGGGTCGTCGAACTGAACGACTCTTCAAGCACTGATTCGCTTGTCGTTTCATGTAAATTGCAACGTCAGATGCGCTTTCTCTTTCGCAATTGGGGTTGGGGCTGGATCGAAGTGGCAACGCAACAGCCCCAAAAACAGCCACACCAAGGAAACAGGATGAAAGGGGGCAGAGCTCAGTTGTTGAAAGATTGGGGGCCGCGGGAGGAATCGAACCTTCAACCTACTGACTAGAGTTCCACGGGAACGGGGAATCAACAACTTGCACGGAACTTCACCGGATGATACCGAGTGTGATTTCTTCAGTGTTCATGCGGCCCGCAGGGCTGCGTATTTCGGTTTTATCGAACCGTGGAAGCTATCGCCAAGTCCCTCACAAGTCTTCCGAGAGACGTTGATAACGGTACAGAGCCAGTCATGTGCGGTTTCCAATCCTGTTCGATCAGGCTTCGGTCGAGATCACTCCACGCTCGTGTCCAGAGACCGTTCTCGTCCGCAAACGGTCTGTAGCCGGGGACATGTTCTGCCACAAGTTCGCCTGAAGTGTAGAAAAGTACTTCGTGCCAAAGGTCTCTTCGGAAGCGAACTTGTTGTTTCGCGTCTCTCGCATTCACTGCGTTTTCGGCCTCCGATATGCTCCGCATCACGTTTCCGATCATGCCATGCGATGTTTCATGAAAGACAATCTCGAGTGCTGAGAATCCTTGATTCGACGAATCCGTAGTTGAGATAGTTGGCCGAGTGGGCTCGAGGGTGGTGTACGCTCCCGCCCAATTGGCATACACAACTGCATCTACGCGCACTGGCTCCCCCGGCCAGGGTTCTGCATAAATTCTGACCAGCGCATCTGAAATTGACTGTCCGTACTTCTTAACTAGAATCATGAGCTTGTCGATCCACTGACGATCTTCCGTTGCATGCCGCGGCCACCAGTGTTCCCTGTAGATGGGAGCTGCTCTCAAGAGGAGGCCTTTCAGGTCGTCTTCGATCTGCACATTCGCCAGGTCCGGCGAGAGCTCGGCATCTTCGAGGCGGTTTTTGATGTCTTCCATGCCTCGGTCGAAAAGAAGGTCTCGGCTGCTCAGATGATCTTTGTAATAAGCGACTGCTCCGTTCCACACGGTGCGTTCTGCTGGCGAAAGCCGCCGTAACTCCTCAGCGTCTGCCTGGTTCAGAGTCGAAGGATGCGGTCCCTTTTGCGGCTCAGAAGATTCCGCTTCTCGATACAGGAAGTGGTGAAGATTGGTCCAAAAACCGCTGTGAAATTCAAACATCTTTTGCGCGCTGTCTGGCTGACCCGTTTGGCCAAAACCAAGGAGACCATTGGCCGAGCAGAAAAACGCCAGCAAACTAATACCGCAACAATATCGGGCTTTCAACCGTCTCATGTCACCGACATTTTACCAATCACGTTCGGATCACGCTCTATTTGGAAGTAACTGGGGAAAACAGCCGCAGCCGATTACACTCAGAACCCGGATTGCAAAATTCAGCCTAGGCTACCCACCTTCCGCACCACGTCGGGGGAGTCGGCACGTTCGTGTCTGATGAGAATCCGAGCCTGACATCTCGGGTACGTTCGTCCAAGACGCGAGCTCTCGCGCGCACCGGCCTGCCGTCTCTGGCCAAACCCGGTCGCTTACCGTCGCCGTTTATCGTTTGGGAACAAACGGAGGTATAGCTCCGATTAGGGTTAAAAATGTCACACCGTCGGTGAGCTGCCATACCTCAACGCATTTACCGCTCTTAAAATGAAGAACCATCTGCCCTGCGGTAGCAACGAATTTCTGCGACGGAGGCACTCCCCAGTAGTCCCCTTTGTGGGTCCCATAAAAGGTGAACCGGCGGAAAATCTTATTGTCTTCAGCGATCATTTCTTCCTGATCAATCCGCATATCAGGAAATCCCTGGCGGAGACGGGCGTAATACTCTCTTAGCCCCGCAATCCCTGGCATAAGATGGCGTCCGTAGCCGTGAAAGATGACCGCTTTGTCGTACATTTCGAGATATCCTTCTATATCGCCTACATTAAACTTGGCTAAGGCTCGTAACAACACATCAATATTCTCTTGTTTGGGCATAAGATCCCTTCTCGCTTTATTCCCTGGGGCTTCCGAGGGGCGATTGATTTAGAGAATACACGTAAAACGCGACCGGGTGTTACGTGGCACAAGGCACGACCGGGCGGAAGGCCGGAACGGGAAGTTAGCGGGCGCCCCTGCACCCACACCGAGCCTCAATGCGAATTGCAATTGAATTCCTGGCTGTCCGACTGATCCTGCTGACGCATCGAAGCACCCAAAAGCCGCTGCGGATCACGCGAGTTTCTTTTCGCGTCCCTCCGCCCAGAGACCGCGCGCTTCTCCTCCTGAAGGGGCCGCACCGCAAAGCCAAATTGATGTATGAATTGCGGTGAACCGGGTGGCTTACCTCTGATTGCCAATGGCGGGGCCGGCCCTGGTTTGTGTGACCTGTCTTTAGTTGAGATTAAGAAGAAGCTAATGTGAGTCAAGCAGCAAAACTCCATCCGACATGTTGTCCATGGCGAGCCGTTTTCCACAAAGTTTTCCACAAGCAAATACAAAAATCAATAAATCAATACAAGTTTTTTCCTTTTATCTATTGACTTCGAGACTGCACGCGCATTAGTGTGCCTAGCGTAGTTTCGTAGTTCCACGACCTGCCTAGGTCGTGAGTGTTTCCAAGGCCACACAGTTGGTTGGTAAGCGTTTTTTGGAAATCACCCAAGCCGCTAACGCCCGTGGGCGGGAGTCCGCGCGAGCGAGGCGCTGAATCGAAATCCACCGTTAGGTCCTGGACAAGATCCGGGGAAGAATCAATGGTTGCCCAGCGAACGCCAGTTGGTCGCGTGCTCCATCGAGTAGTTTTCCTAGTTTCTTGTGAGTGTATGGGCCAATTCTCTCCCCCACGGGGGAAATTTAAGGAGGAAGTCCAATGGTAAAAAAGATTTTCTGTACGTTGGCGCTGGTCGCAGCGCTACTTCTGGTCTTTAGTGGGCTGGCGGCCGCGCAAGCGCCAGGGCAAAATAAGGGGCCGACAATACCGCTGGTTCTGACGACCCTTCCTCAGGTTGGACCGCTAGCCCCCGTCGGCACGGAAGAGCCGTGTATTGCAAACCCGTGCTTGTTCTACGCTGGCGATTTTGATGCCGCTGGGCCCAACCCCAATGGTCTGTTTAGCGGGATTGACAATTTCTTCGGCCTTACCCTAGACGCGACAGTCTGGGTTCCGTTCAATGTTCCGAAGAAGTTCAAGGGAGCCAAGGGGAAGACCGATTGGAGCATCACGGGACTCTTCGGAAACACCCAGGACATCAATAACCCCGCCTCGGAAACGACGGCCAACTGGTCCATCGTGCAAGGCGTGGTCGCGGGCAGTCCCGTCTCCAGCGCAACCGTCATCTGCAGCGCGACCAACTCGCCGATGACGACTACCCCGACGGGTCGCATTGCCTTTGGCGATGTGGAGTACACGGACGTGGTGACAGTGAGTGGCTGCCCCATTCTTGAGGCGGGTACATACTGGATGGCAGTGGTGCCGATTGATCTTACCAATCCCGCCGGCTTCCAGGAGACCTTCCTGTCCGACGTCGAAGATAGTACGCCCAAGAACGCCGAAGGCCCGGGGACCGAGCCTGTCGACCAGTCGTACTTCACCTCCACGTTCTTCGGCTTCCCGAACTTCACGCTCGCGAACAGCGCGTCGGTCTGCGGCGGTATCGGCTGCGACTCGTTCTCGGTTGGCGTGATTGGGACCGCAGTCCACTAAAGTCGGATCAACAAACCCAGGCGAGGGCAGTTTCGCCTGCACAACACAGTGCCTTGTCGAGCCCGGTTCCAACAGCCGGTGACTGTTGGCATCGGGCACGCTGGGGCTGACCGATGACTTCCGCTGAGGTTTAAGCGGGCGCAGTTCAGATAAGCTCCCCGCGAAGTGGCGTGTGAACGACCGGGAGTACCGATCCTTGACCGCGGCTTCGGATCACAGTGGTAGGTCGTTCCGAAAAGGAGAGTCTGACGTGAAGAAAGATTTGTTTGTCCGTATTAGTGTGTTCGCCGTGCTCGTGACGCTGGGCACTGCTTTTCCGGCCGGCGTTGCGTTTGCGCAGGATCAGAAAGGCAACGGCCAATTCATGCTGCTGCAGGAAGAGGCGAAGCCCATGTTTGCAACGCTGCCTCCACGCTACCTGGAGAATGTGCTGGCTCCGGCAACCCCCACAGTCACCAACTGGACCGGCAGCCTGGGATCCGGGTTAACCAGCTTCACCATGGTCGGAACCGATCCTTCGACGACCAATGTGACCACCACCGTGACCGCGTATATCATCCCGATCGCGTTCGTGTTTAGCCCGACGCCCAACGGCATCTTTGACCCGCATCACGTGCTCCCCAACGGCCGGACCGTGATTCAGAATGTTGCCGCTTCACCTATCTTCAACTCCGGCATCGATTTTGTGCAGGGCGGGACCGACCTGGGCAACACGCAGTACATTGACGCTTTCCAGCGTGGTAACTTCTTCGCCTTCGTTTCCACGAACACTAACTATCACGTCCTTTTAAACCTGGTCGTGCTGCCCGAGCAGTTCATTGTGGTCCCCCCGGCAAGCGGGTCGATCGCCACCGAGTTCGGCGTGCGCGCGGGTCTGGTAGACATCAACTTTTTTGACGCAAAACTGCAGCAGATCATCAGCAGCAACAGTACGATTACGCCGAATAGCTTCCCCATCGCCCTCACCTACGACACCTACTTGACCTCGGGTGGCGGCTGCTGCATCGGCGGATACCACAGTGCTTTCGGCAGCGCGAGCGCTCCCCAGACCTACGCTCACTTTACCTACATTGGTAAGGCTGGAGCGTTCTCCCAAGATGTTTCCGCACTGTCCCACGAGACGGGCGAGTGGGTGGACGACCCATTCATCAACAACCCTGGCTGCGGCGGGCTGCTGGAAGTCGGCGACCCCCTGGAGGGCGGGCCCAACTTTGGGGGCTTTCCTTACACCCTGAACGGGTTCACATACAACCTTCAGGATTTGGTTTTCGCGCAGTATTTCGGCCAGTCACCATCCACGTCGGTGCACGGCTGGTTCAGTTTCCAGAACGCAAATCTTTCGGTCTGTTCAAACGGCCAGTAGTTCAAATGGGACTCGCGGCGGAATTACCCTGTGGCCGCCGCGACTGCCCGGCGCTCTTCCAATCCGCGGGAGAACAAAAATTAAGGGACCCAGGACAGATTTTTTGACGAAAAAACTGATCACCGAGGAGGTTTCATGAAAGGCAAACTGGTAAGAGTGGCGCTCAGCGTTCTTTCCGTACTCTTCTTTGCTTTGATGCCGGCGGCTCCCGTGCTGGCCCAGGACGCGAGTTCCAAACCGATCGCGATGCACGCAGCCCACCGCGCTTTGATGCCGGCGGTTTCCGTGCGGCCCCAGGACGCCAGCCCCAAACCCATCGTCATGCACGCAGCCAACCACGACATTTCTCCGCCCTTGTCACAGATGGCCGCCAATGCGCCGCCCCGCCCCTCCGGCGGCCAGCGCATTCGCCCAGAGCACGAAACACCGCCAATACCGGGAGCCGGCGCCGCGGCCGGCCCGGACCTGGCTCTGCAACAGCAAACCCTGCCCCTGGTGGGAACCATTAACGGGCTGAACTTCGCTGGTATCAGTGCCGACGGCGTGGCCCCGCCCGATACCAACGGCTCGGTCGGTGACAGCGTCACCAACCAGTACGTGCAGATCGTGAACGAGGAGTATGAGGTGTTCAACAAGACCACCGGCGCCGTGATCCTCGGACCGACCCAGGTAGACGTTATCTGGAGCGGCTTTAGCGGCGCTTGCGCAGCCAGTAACGGCGGCGATGTGAACGTCCTCTTCGATAAAGCTGCTGCACGCTGGGTGGTGGCACAGCTCTCCAATAGCTTCACCTCCTACTGCATCGCCGTCTCCACGAGCGATGACGCCACCGGCAGTTATGCCCGGTATGAATTCGACTTCAGCCCCAACATCCCCGATTATCCCAAGCTCGCAGTCTGGCCGGACGCCTACTACGGGACAACCAACACCTTCCAAAACGGATCCACCTTCATCGGCGCGATGCCTTGCGCCTATGACCGCGCCAGCATGCTGACTGGCGGGGCTGCCAACGCCATCTGCTTCCAGCAAAATTCGAGCGTCGCCAGCCTTCTGCCCTCGGACCTCGACGGCAGCACACCTCCTCCCGCCGGCGAGCCCAACTTCTTCGTCGAGCTGGCCAGCACCAGTTCGCTCGGTCTCTTCAAGTTTCACGCGGACTTTAGCGTCCCCGCGAACTCTACCTTCACGGGCCCGACTACCATCCCTGTCACCACCTTCAGCGAGGCCTGCGGCGGCTTTGGGACTTGTGTTCCTCAGGTTGACACCACTCAACAGCTCGATTCCCTGGGCGACCGGCTGATGTTCCGCTTGGCCTATCGGAACTTTGGCGACCATGAAGCGCTGGTGGTCAACCACTCAGTGACGGCGGGAAGCAGCACGGGCGTGCGGTGGTATGAGATCCGCAGCCCCAACGGAACGCCGACCATCTTCCAACAAGGAACCTTCGCGCCCGACTCCGAGTACCGCTGGATGGGCTCGGTTGCCATGGATAAGTCGGGTGACATGGCGGTAGGATACAGCGTTTCCAGCAGCAGCATGCACCCCGCCATTCGTTTCTCTGGCCGCGTGCCCTCTGATCCGGCGGGCACCCTGGAGAGTGAAGCCAGTATCATTGAAGGCGGAGGATCGCAGAACGGCGGTCTTAATCGTTGGGGCGACTATAGCGGTATGAGCATCGACCCGGGCGATGACTGCACCTTCTTCTACACGACTGAATATATCCCGACAGACGGCTCGTTCAATTGGGCCACGCAAATAGCATCCTTCAAGTTCGCATCTTGCGGCAGCACGGCGCCTGACTTCTCCTTGTCGGCCTCGCCGTCTTCGCAAACCGTGGTCCAAGGCAACAGCACCAGTTACACCGTGACGGTAAGCCCCATTAACGGATACAGTAACACCGTCACATTCAGCGCCAGCGGCCTGCCCACCGGGGCCAGCGCCACTTTCAACCCCACGTCCTCGGGTTCACCCAATTACCCACCCTCCACCATGACCGTGACTACCAGCAGCAGTACACCGGGAGGCACATACACCCTCACCATAACCGGAACGGACGGTACCATCACCCACACCACGTCGGTCACTCTGGTGGTGGTCGCCGCTGATTTCTCAATCTCCGCTACGCCCGGCGCCACGTCGGTGAGGAGTGGTTCCGCTGCCACGTTTACCGCGACCTTGTCGCCGATAAACACATTCAGCGGAAACGTCAACATGACTGTCAGCGGCTGCCCTGCATCGAGCACTTGCACGTTCAGCCCCAATCCGGTGACGGTGACATCTCCCAAGTCCTCGACCTCGGCGCTCACCGTGTCAACCGGCAGGAAGACTCCCGCGGCGACTTACTCGATAAAAATTACCGGGACCAGCGGCAGCCTTACACACTCAGTCACCGTAAGCCTAAGGGTAACTGGGAAAAGATAACAGCGATGTTGGAGAGAGGCGGACCTGTGTGTCCGCCTCTCCGATTTTAGCTTGCCTGTGCGAGGGCGAAAAAGTGAACGCTGCACAGCGCTCTACGCATGCCGAGGAGCGCAAAAACGCAAATCAGGGTTAAAACACAAAGATTCGACATTCATCCCCATCCGCCAAGAGGGGCTACTACCGATGCAAAACAAGAACGTGTGCGCAACGTGTCTGTCAATGATCTTGCTGACAGGTTTTCCGACCTCCGCGGCTCGCGCGCAGCAGTCTGGAACGCCTCCGAAACCCGCGCAAAGCGCGTCGTCTCCTTCCACAAGTGCGGGGACTGCGGCGAGCCCGGGGTCCGCAGCACCATCCCGAAAGGTGGTTCTGAAAGTTGGCGCCACCCAGGTGACTCAATCGGAAATTGAATCCCTGATTTCTGAGCTAGTCCCCAGACGTGGACAGGGAGTGAGCGCAGAGGCCCGACGGCACATCGGTGAACTATATGTGAGGATGGTCTTGCTTTCCCAGCAGGCGTTGAACGAACATCTGGACTTAACCCCTGCTCTCCGTTCGCAGCTTGAACTACAGCGCGCCAAGCTCCTCGCGCAGGCCGAATACGAGAAAATGCGCAGTGAGGTCAAAGTCAGCCAGGAAGAAATCGGCCAGTACTATACGGCACACCAGCAAGAATTTGACACGATTCAAGTCCGCCAGTTTGTCGTCCGAAAAGAGCCCGCAGGCGCCGAAGGCGCTGAGCCCGGGTTGACCGCTGAAAATCCAAAGACCCAGGCGGAATCGATTCGCAAAGCGCTGGCGGCGGGAGCCGACGCTGAAAAAGTTGCAGCGGACTTTGCGGCCACCAATGTTATGTTGATCGATCCGAAGCCGCGCACTCTTCGGCGAAGCGAAATGATTCCCGCGCTGGAGAAGGCAACCTTTGAGTTGAGGGATGGCGAGGTTTCTGAACCTGTGGATACTCCCCAGGCCTTCCTTGTTGTCCTGGTTCTTAAACACCATCATCTCGAGCAGAAGGAAGCTACGACGGAGATCGAGAAAAAGCTTCAACGGCAGAAACTGGACGCGGAGTTCGACGACTTGAGAAGGAAAGCGGGGGTTTGGATGGACGAAGATTACTTTAGCGGACATCCGGCGGCCACGCCCGGCTCAGCAGCTCAGCCGCCAGCCTCGGCCCCAACCGCTAAGCCGTGAGTGAAGGTGCGCCCAGGGCAGAAAAGATCAGGAGTCATTCAATGCCTGACGACTGATCGAAGCAGCCAAAAACCCCTTGGTCGTCAAGCGAGTTTCATTCGGCCCCCGCTCAACACCTACAGGAACCATTTCGCACTTTGGCCTCATGTCTGTGTGCTTGGTCTACGCATCAGCGAAGCCCTCGCCCTTAAGTGGGGTGATGTGGATTGGTTGAATCGCGGACTTCGCGTGGAGCGCGGCATCGTCTGTCAGCAGGTTGACGATGTGAAGACTGGTCAATCACGAAAGGAAAATGGAGATTGACGGCGACCTGATGGGCGTGCTCAAGGCGTGCAAGCAGAAAACCCAGTTCTCGGATAACGGGGATTGGATATTCGCATCGCCTGTGCAGCTCGGTCGTCTGCCTTGGTCTTACGACCAAGTATGGCGGGTGTATCAGAAAGCAGCGTCAGCCGCTGGAATTGGACCGCTTGGAACCCACTCCCCGCGCCACACGTACCGCTCTTGGCTTGACGCTGTCGGGACCGCAATCGCTGTTCAGCAAAAGCTGATGCGCCACGCAGACATTCGGACAACGATGAATACTTACGGCGAGGTCGTGACCGACGAAATGGCAGTAGCCAGTTCCAAGGTTGCACAACTCGCTTGGGGGAGAGCGTAAACGGATCGCAAACGGATTGCGGGGTCGGTTAATTCCTTTTAGATATGGTGAGCGCGGAAGGAATCGAACCTTCAACCTACTGATTAAGAGTCAGTTGCTCTGCCAGTTGAGCTACGCGCCCTTTGCGGATGGGAAACGACGGAAAGAAAGACGCTTCCGAAGGAAGACAATCACATTTTAACACATCGCTCGCAAGTCCCCGTCCTGCACGGCAGTGCGCTGCCGGGTGATGCATGAAAATCGCTGTGGTTCGGATAGAATCTCCACAGGACTCTTGTTAACGGTGCCTGCGCTCATTCCAGATTCGGGTTCGACTTGCCAGCGCTGTTCGCGGCCGCTCGCGCCGGGAGCGCTGGCTTGCGACTACTGTCACGCCCTGGTACACGCCGGTGAGATGGATCGCCTGGCCGCCCAGGCGCGCAGCCTGGAGGCGCAGAGCCGTTTACTGGAAGCGCATGATCGGTGGCTCTCCATCCTGCCGTTGCTGCCTCACGACTCCCAACAGGCGGTGTGGATACGCGATCACGCGCGGGAATTGGAGAGGGCCGCGCCCGCGGCGCAGCGTCCGGAAGCGCCGGGAACGAGCAAGACCTGGGCCAAGCGGCTAGGGCCGTTGGGACCGATTGCCGTGATGCTGGCCAAGCTCAAACCCTTGCTGCTGGCGGTGCCCAAGCTGAAATTTCTGTTCAGCTTCGCTACCTTCATCGGGCTGTATTGGGCGTTATGGGGCCCCAAGTTCGGCATCGGGTTCGCCGCACTGGTTCTGATCCACGAGATGGGTCATTATATCGACATCAAGCGCCGCGGCCTGCCCGCGGACATGCCGGTGTTCTTTCCCGGCCTGGGGGCTTACGTGCGCTGGCAAGCTATGGGCGTATCGCTGGAGACGCGCGCCGCCGTCAGCCTGGCCGGCCCGCTGGCGGGATGGTTTGCGGCCGCAGTCTGCGCGCTCGTGTGGTATGAAACCGGCAATGGCCTCTGGGCGGCCCTGGCCCGAGTGGGCGCATGGTTCAACATACTGAACCTGACCCCCGTCTGGATCTTTGACGGCGCCCAGGCGGCACGGGCCCTGCGCAAAACCGAATGTGCCCTGCTGTTGCTGGTAAGCGCGGCCCTGGGTTACGCCACCAAGGAAGGCCTGCTTTATGTCGTCGCCGCCGGGAGCATGTGGGTGTTGCTCAAGACGCTCTTTGTCAGGAGAGCGCAAGCGCCGGCCGGCATCACTCTGGGCCTGGGGCAGAGCGTCCCGGTGACGGGAAGCATTGCGACCGCCCCCGATGATCTCGCCCCGCCGCATGAGAGCCACGGGATTGCCGCGTACTTCGTGGCGGTGCTGACCGCGCTGGCCCTCATCCTGTGGTGGGTTCCCGGACGTGGCACCGGATTGCCCTAAGCGGTTTCACAATTGGTGTAACCCATTCGTTTTTTGCACCAGGGCTAAAGCCCGATAAAAAACAAACGCTCTTCGCGGCCCTAAAGGGCCGCTCTTCCACCGGTGCTCTTCCACCGGTGATTGGGACACAGCAACTCTGAAACCGCCCTAGGCGGCTACAGACTCTGCAAGACCTCTTTCAGAAAACCCCGCTTGAGGGCTTTGCGGAACGTGCTGTAGTCGGCCTCAGTCTGGTCGGCGTACTTCACGGCAAACTGCAGCAGGGCGCGCTCGGCCTTTCCCGCCCGGCCCAGATAGCCGGCCAGAGCGACGGGATCTCCGGAGCGGGCGTGTCCTTTGGCCAGCAGCTCGGCGCACACCCGGCTATATTCCGCCAGCCGCCGGCCACCGAGTTCTTCAGGCTCGATCGCGCTCTTATGGTCGTTGAGCTGGCGAACCAGATAATCCCGGCCGGCGATGGAGCACCAGCCCAGCAACAAATCGGATAGCACCTGCATGGCCCGCTGTCCTTCAACCACGCGCTGGCCCTGGTTCGTGGGCACGCTCGAATCTTTGTAGTACGACGCGTAGGCGGAGGGCGGTTCTTCCTTGATCTGCAGAAACAGAGGATCGCGGGCATCGCGGCCGAACAGCAACACTACATAGTCGCGCGTGCCCACGCTGCCCGTGCCTACGACTTTGAAACCGACGTCCGCCGGCTGGTAGCGGTCGAAGATCATCCGGTGGTCGGGAGCCAACGACCTGCGGTACTCGGCCAGCGCGGTCAAGGCTGCCTTCCGCTCCGCGGGACTCGCTTCCCAGATCAAATTGGCTTTGCGGACAAAGCGATAGCCGCGCTTGGCGTTGCCGCGCGTGAGCTTCCTCAGATTCAATAGCGGACTGGAACGCTCCGCCTGCTTCAGCGCGCCGCGGATCAGCGGGTCGCCGTAGCTGCGCAGGGCGCGATGGCGCGCGACCTCGAGCACCGGCATCTCGGCGAAAGCGTGGATCCAGGCGGAATACTCTTCCAGGAAGAGACGCGCGGCCTCCTTGCACCCGCCAGCGTTATCGCCTGCGACGCGTCCAGCGAGCACGATGCTGGCGGCGCAACGCTTGACGTCCCACTCCCAAGGGCCGCGCATGGTCTCATCGAAATCGTTGATGTCCAGTACGATGTCCGAGCCCGGCGTGGCGAAGAAACCGAAATTCTTGAGGTGCGCGTCGCCGCAGAGCTGGACTTCGATGCCGGTACGCTTCCCGGCGCCCAGGTCGGCGGCCATGATCTCCACGGCCCCGCGAAAGAACGCAAACGGCGAGGCGCTCATCCGCTCGAATTTGACCGCCAGCAGCTTGACCACATGGTCCTTGCAGGCGGCGCGCAGGACGTCAAGGGAATCAAAGCGCCGGGCCGCCAGGTCAGCCAGCGCTGACCGCCCCACTTGGTTGCGCTGGGCTAGACCGTACTTCTCGGATTGTTGGCGGGTATGCATGACGTTGGCTGGGTTAGAGGGTAGAGAATGCACGGGTGGACGTCAAGCTGAACGTGAAATAGTAGGGAGCAGATCGAGCTCGCAGTCACCAAATCCAAGTAGTTGGCCGCTTAGCACCGATATGTTCTGCACCTGGGATCAAGCCTACCGGCTGCAACGGAACGTGTCACGACTGGCGTCCAGCTTCTTCCAGATGGGCGCCGTGCGCGGCTCGAGTGACATCCCGAAGAAGACCGCCGTGTGGCCCGTCCCCGGGCACGCGGACGCCACTACCTCGGAATTCAATTTGATGGTCTTTCCATGCGTGTCATATATGGTTACAGTCCCGCTGAAAATCCGCGCCGGTGAACCGCCCAAGCTCTCCCGGCCTTGCGGGTCAGCGCTGTACTCCGCCGATACCTTGGAGAGGTCAGGCGCGAACCCATTGTTCTTCCCGCGCTCCTCGGCTAATCCACGGAAATACGTCAGCATGTCGCCTTGAAGCTGCCCGGCGGTGAACTCTCTTGTGCCTTCAATCCACCAGAAGAACAAATAAGAATGGTATTCGGGCGAATTCGTGTCCGCGAAGTTGGGCGCGTAGGCGAGGTCTTCCACCCCGTGATACGGAAGGGCCGGCGACCAAGGCAAAGGAAAACTCCACCGCGGATCCATGCCCCAATTGCCTGGAACCGAATACACAAATGGATCGGAAGCCGGGTTTGTGTGCGGGGTGTAGGGTACCCGAGTCAATGTTATCTCGGATTGGCTTCCATCCAATCGCGCGAAGGTGAGGCGGAGCGTGCCGCCAACGGGGCCTTGTATGTCTTTGGCATTGATGTCGGCCAGCTCACGTCCCGTTGCGGGCGAGCCGTTGACCGCAATCACGATATCGCCTCGCTGGATGCCGGCTTTGGCCCCCGGCGAGGCCTCGGCAACTTTCAGGACAACAAGAGGCCCGCGTTTGTTGGGCTGCTGGTCAGAGTACAGTTGCGCCAGTCCGATGCCTACGGTTCCAGGTTCATCCGACGAAGCCTGGGGCACGAGTATCGGAGGACTCACAGCAAGAATGACGGCAGCTAGAATCGATGCAGACGTTTGGGCTTTCATTTGGCTCCAAGCGTAGCCGCCGGCCGACAAGTTTGTCTTGAACGATAGAAACTTTTTGAACGCCCGGAACTTAGTTCCGGCGCGCGGCGCGGTAGGCGGCGGGGGTCAGGCCCGTCAGGCGATGAAACGTCCGCGTGAAATGGGCCTGGTCGCAAAACCCGCATTCTGATGCGATTTCCGCCAGGGATTTCCCGCCGGCCGCAAGCTGAGCGCAGGCTGACTCAATCTTTCGCCGGCGCAAATACTCTCCCACACTGCATTCGTGGTACTGGCGGAACATCCGCGCTAGATAAACCGGATGAAGACTTACAACATCGGCGATCCGCGCCAGAGACACTGGCTCGGCGTAGTGGGCGTCCAGGAACTCTCGCGCGTGGTCGATTCGCGACTTTGGACCGGCATCGCGCCGCCGGGGACCCGTATGACAAACCTCGGCAAGCATTTCCAGGGCAAGGCCGTCGAGGATGAGAGGCGACAGCGAATCCGAGAACCGGAATTCCGTGTAGAGCCGGTTCGCTAAGTGGGCGGCACGCCCACGGAATGACTGAGGGGCTTTAGGCAGGTTGGCGCATTCAAGTACCCGCTCCACCGTCCGCGGTTGCAGTTCCACGATCAAGCAGCGTGCTCCGGAGGCGTGAACCACATCCGAGTGTTCCTCGCCGGCAGGGGTAAAGACCAGCGCGCCCGGTGTCCGTTCGGTACGCTCCCGGCCAAATTGCTCAGTCAAGCCGCCCGAAAGTACAAGATAGAAGGACACCATACGATGAGAATGGACCGGGAGTTTGTAGCCCGGCGGGTGATTTGTCTCGGTGAAATAGAGGCCGGAGGTGTCCAGGGTTCTCACATGAAAGCCGCCGAGACCGGGAGGCGCGGAAGACCGCCCGCAATAAACCGTTCGAGTAAGCAACGATCCCATGGCCGCTGAGGCGAGTATAAAGAAGAATCTGCCTCGTTTGAAGGCCAGCCAGGCAGCGCAAGTCCATCATTACCAAGCCGATATCAGGAAGGCACCTAGGTCCTCTATTCACACAGATTTAATTTGACCTTCATCCTCCTGAAACCTCCAACTGCTACAAAAGTGGTGCATGTGGGAAAAGTGTTATGACACGGTCATTATCTCTGACCTGCATCTCGGCTCCGAGGTCAGCCGGGCCGGGGACGCGCTCGAGTTTATGAAGTCCGTGCCGTTCCGGCGGCTGGTCCTGCTGGGCGATATCTTTGCCGACCTCAACTTCCGCCGCCTCACCAAGGAGCACTGGAAATTTCTGAGCTACATTCGCAAACTCTCCAATCCCAAGCACGAGGTGGAAGTCGTCTGGGTGGAGGGCAACCATGACCACGGCCTGACGGAGGTAATGTCGCACTTGGTGGGCATTCCCGTGTATCAAGAGTACGAGTGGGAATACATGGGCAAACGGCATCTGGCCATCCACGGCCATCAGTTTGACAGCTTTGCCATCAACAACCACCGCATCAGCCGCGTCGGCCAGTTCATTTTCCTGTGCGTGCAAAAGCTTGATTCCCGCAGCAAACGGCTTGCCCGCTACCTTGACCGTCTCAACACCCGATGGTTGCGCCTTTCGGCGCAAGTAGCAGCAGGCGCGCTCAGCTATGCAAAACAAGGCAAGGCTGAGCGCATTTTCTGCGGGCACACTCACGTGCCTTTGCAAATCGAGCGCGACGGAGTCGAGTACTACAACTCCGGCGCATGGGTAGACCTGCGTTGCACCTACATCACCATCGGCCAGGAAGGAGTCGCCATCCATGAATACCTGCCAGAGTCAACTGACAATCGTGATCCCGGCGAAGAACGAGTCGCGGCTGCTGCCGAACCTGCTGGAGTCGCTGTGCCGGCAGGATTACCCGCTGATGCGTTCTACGAAGGTCTTCCTGGCTGACGCCAGATCCACCGACGGCACGCCGGAGCTGGCCCGATCCTTTGCCGGCCGGCTCGATATCGAAGTCATTCCCGGCGGGCTGCCTTCTGTCGGACGCAATGCCGGCGCCCGCCGCGCCCAGACTCCCTATGTCCTGTTTATCGACGCGGACATGGAACTCAAGAACACCACGCTGGTCCGGCGGGCCGTGGACCTGGCCCGGCGGCGCAAACTACAGTGCGTTACCGCCAATATCTGGTGCAGCAACGCCCGGTGGCGCGACCAGGCGCTCTACCTGTGCAACAACATCGCCCAATACGGCTCCTTTCTCGTGCGTCCTTTCTCGACGGGCATGTTCATGCTCTTCGAGAAGGCCGCCTTCGACCGCCTGGGCGGTTTCCATGAAGGCGCCCTTTACGCGGAGGACTATTTACTGAGCAAGAAGGTCGCCAACCGCAGATTTGGTATCGTGAGCGGGCGCGTTCACACCACCAACCGGCGTTTCCGCAACATGGGACACGCCCGCATCGTGGGCCTGTTCCTGAAAACCATGTTCAATACCTGGAACGACAGTTATTTTCTTCGCGATCACGGATACTGGCGGCAGAAGGTCTAAAATCCAGATCAGAGATGGATAACGGACCAAGCGAAAAATCCAACCACCACTTTCCCGCGGATTTCGCGTGGGGCGTGGCTAGTTCCGCCCACCAGGTGGAAGGCGGCAATCTCAACAACCAGTGGAGCGCCTGGGAAAAACAGGGACGCATCAAGTCGGGCGACCACGTGGGCCTGGCTTGCGACTGGTGGCGCAACGCCGAACAGGACTTCGACCGCGCCCAGGAGCTGGGAATCAACGCCCTGCGGCTGTCGCTCGAATGGAGCCGGATCGAGCCGGAAGAAGGCCGCTGGGATACCGCCGCTCTCGAACGTTATCGCGCCATGCTCAAGGCGCTGTGCGATCGCCGCATACGGCCCTTCGTCACCCTGCATCATTTCACCAACCCGCTGTGGTTTGAGGCCAAGGGAGGCTTTCGCAAGCCGGAGTCTCTCGATTTGTTTCAGCGTTACACGCAACGGGTGGTTGCCGCCCTGGGCGATTTGTGCACCGACTGGACTACCTTCAACGAGCCCAACGTCTACGCTGCACTGGGATATTTTCTGGGCGAGTTTCCTCCCGGCAAGAAAGGACGCTTCATCCAAGCGGCCCGCGTCACGCGCAACCTATGCCTGGCCCATGCGGCGTCATACCGGAGCATCCATTCTCTGCAAGGCAACGCCAACGTGGGTTGGGCGCAACACTACGTCGTCTTCAAGCCGCGCCATCCGAAATCGCCGGTGGACCGCTGGCTTTCGGCATTCGTGGACCGCCGCTTCAACGAGAACTTTGCGGAAAGCATCCTGACCGGGCGCGCGCCTTTCCCGTTCAACAAATTCGGGCAGCACCTGGAGGAAGTCAAAGGCACCTGCGATTACATCGGCATCAACTATTACAGCCGTCTGCGCGCCGGTCTGGCTCTCGACAGCCCGCGCACCATGTTCTTCCAGCTCACCGTCCCTCCGCACAAGCCGCAAGGCGACAGCGGAGTAGAGATCCCGTACGGCGAAGCCTACCCCAAGGGACTACGCCGCGCCGCGGCGCGGTTTGCGGCATACAACAAGCCAATCTACATTCTGGAAAACGGTGTGCCCGATCGCGACGACCGTATTCGTCCCTGGCTGATGAAGAGAGCCGTGAAGCAAATGCGCAAACTGCTGGCCGACGGAGTGGATCTGCGCGGATATTTCCACTGGAGCCTTACCGATAACTTCGAGTGGAACGAAGGCTGGCATTTGCGCTTTGGGCTGATCGAACTCGATCCCGAAACCCAGGCCCGCAGGCCGCGCCCCAGCGCGCAGATTTACGCGGAAATCATCCGCAAGAGCCGGAACGGCTGGGCCGCGAGCGAAGTGCCAGAATTGCCAGAACTGCCAAAAACTGAGGATTGAAAAGCGGGCTTTCATCAGTGATTTCAGCTTAATCAGTAGTAAGGTTCTTGCTGCGTCGCGATCCCCAAGGAGGACGCATGTCTCCTGCAAACCCTATCGAAGTCGTCCTGAAGTTCGAGCAGCTCATCAACTCCCACAACCCGGACGCCATTTGCGGGCTGCTCACGGAAGACTCCGCCTTCATTGATTCCCTGGGAAACCGCGTGGCCGGCTTGGAGAGCCTGCGCAAGGCATGGGCGGGCTATTTCAAGATGGTCCCCGACTACTCCGTATCGCATGCAGAGATTTTTTTGAACGGAGAGACGGTAGCGATGTTCGGCTCCGCCCAGGGCACGTTTTCCAGAGACGGTCAAATGAAGAAAGAGGACTTTTGGAAGAGCCCGGCAGCCTGGCGCGCGGTGGTCAAGGACGGCAAGATCGCGCTGTGGCAGGTCTTCGCCGACAATGAGCCCATCCGCGCCATCATGCGCCGACACCAGAGTAGCTCGGCCTGAAACCCGGGGCGGAGAGCTTTCCATCCATGAAAGCGCGCAGGAGATCAACATAATTCGGGCGAGTGCGTTTAGGATTTTGTCGCGCGAACAGAACTCCGAGCCCGAAGAAGCATCTCTCCATCGATTTTCTTGTTCCTTTGGTACTCTCTGCGCCCCGGCCATTTGAATTGATGATCGAAAAGCGGGGCCAACCCCAACCGTTTCTCATCCGTGGCGCCCAATTTGTCTGTTTCCGTTGCCTAGAAATATTTTGCGCAGGTTAGCCTTCGCGGGCCCGGTTCTCGCTATATGAGGCAGGGCCCACCAGGGAGCAATGGGAAGACCGTAGCGGTAACGCCTAGAACATTCGTTACAACTTCGCTTCGTAAATGCAGGAATGCGATCGAACGGAGGAACTCATGGTGTCCGGACCAGTACTTGGCTTGCGCCCCAGCCGTCGCCGTCTGATGCAAACTGGGTGTGTCAGGAGTTGTATCTGGAGATGCTTTCTTCTCCTTGGGGTTGTCTTTGCCGGCTCTTGGTCGCTGCGTTCGCAGGTAAAGCCCTCGCCACAAGCTCCGAAGGCACCGGGCCGGCCGGGCACGGACCCAGAAATCGCGCCGTACGTTGGCGACTGGGCGGGAGAGGGCTGGGGCTGGGAGATTCGTTTCCAACGCAAGCGTCGGGAGTTCGTGCAGGACGTTGCGGGAGCGCGCGCTGCCCAATCAATGCCCATGGGCGAAGCCGCCGAAGGCGTGATGATGCAGTTGACGGTCAAACACGGCACGCGCTTCTACTTCACGGTGGATGCAGACGGGAACGTGCATGGCGAGGGAGAAATCACCTACGATCTCTCGCCCAATCTCTGCGGCGTGGCCGCACTTACACGCCAGGTCAATGAGCAGGTCAATCTCATGTCCTGGCTGCCTTCCATCTACAAAGCGGCCTCCGAAATTGGAACGCGCGCCGTGGTGCATTTCAATGCCGACTGGTATGAAGAGGAAGCGAAGCTCGCAAAGACCATGGAGGAGTTTGGCAAGGCAGGGCGGGCCTTGGGCAACAAGGGGCCTCTCGGTCTGACGCCTCAGAACGCAGCCGAGGAGAGGCTGATGCTGCAGGGCCTCTATCGGCAGGCGGGCGCCTCAGACGACGTAATGCGGATTGTCCGGACCATCATTTACAACCGGTGTGTCACCGGAAATTACCGGCTTGCTGGAGACTTGAGCTGCACCCTGATCGGCGCCCCCGCGAGCGCAGGCGAGGGAGGGAGTGTTAATGAAGCGGTCCTGGCGGGAGCTGCGGAGCTTGCCCTACACGGCCTGCTCGAGATAGCAAAGGAGAAATTCAAGGCCCTGGATCTGGAAGAGCAGCGTGAAGAAGCCGTTTGTGAGCAGGGAGCGAGCGGCGCCTTAGGCACCAAGGTTGGGCCTTCGACGAAGAAGGAACTGGCAAAAGATACGGCAACGAATCTTGCCGAAGCCATCCTGCAAGGTCGAGCAGGAATACCGGCGACGGGTCTCCTGCTCTCCGTTCCGGGTGTTACCCAGGTGCAGTACTACTACAAGGGTCTCGCCAACGGCGCGGAGCCTCGGCTATTCAAGATCAAGGGCCACCTGGAAGCAACGAGCGGCGGACCCAGATTGTACCTGGAAATGGACGGGGACGTGCAAGACGGAGACAAACAGCTCTGGCTGGAGTACATGGTGAATTACAAAACAGAGAAGCATCCGTTTCCAACTTGGAGCCCGTTCCTGGCTGGTCCGGCGGCGGTTCAGCCCGACGGGACGGAACGGACTTATGAGCGAAAGACAGTCACGACCCAGATGGAGTTTGTGGACCTGGCATCAGAAAAGAAGCAGACCGTGGAGGTCCCAAGCGACACCACAGTGCCGAAGGATGTCCACTTATATACGCCCTTCGCCACTTTCCGTGAAACCGGCACTCATCGCAATGGGCTGAAATTCTGGTACGACTACGAATACTACTGGAACGCTCACAAGGTTACTGAGCCGGCGAAATGATATTCGCCTGACGCTCCGCTGGGACGACCGAGGATTAGTGTTCTCTTTGAACAGCGAGGATTACTTGCTCGCCGTAAGCTTCTCCACCAGCCCCGAATAATCTTTCTTCTCGATCCCGTAGACCTGCTTGTTGAACTCGTCCACCTTTTGCGAGTAGTTCATGGAGCAGAACTTCGGACCGCACATGGAGCAGAACTTGGCTTCTTTGTAGTAGTCGTCGGCCAGGGTCTCATCGTGCATGGAGCGAGCGGTTTCGGGGTCGAGCGAGAGCTCGAATTGCTTCTCCCAGTCGAAGGTGTAACGGGCATAACTGAGGGCATTGTCGCGGTCTTGGGCGCCGGGACGATGCCGGGCCACGTCGGCGGCGTGGGCGGCGATCTTGTAGGCAATGATGCCGTCCTTCACGTCTTTTTCGTTGGGCAGGCCCAGGTGCTCTTTGGGCGTGACGTAACACAGCATCGAGGCGCCGTGCCATCCGATCAGGGCCGCGCCGATGGCAGACGTGATGTGGTCGTAGCCTGGAGCAATGTCTGTGACCAGCGGTCCCAGCGTGTAGAACGGCGCTCCGTCGCACCATTCGACTTCTTTGTCCACCTGCTCCTTGATCTTGTCGAGCGGCACGTGGCCGGGGCCTTCGATCATCACCTGGACATCGTGTTCCCAGGCTTTCTTTGTCAGCTCGCCCAGAGTACGCAGCTCGGCGAACTGGGCTTCGTCGCTGGCGTCGGCGATGCATCCCGGACGCAGCCCGTCACCCAGCGAGTACGCGACGTCATATTTCTTCAAGACCTTGCTGATATCGTCAAAGCGCTCGTAGAGGAAGTTCTGTTTGTGGTGGTGGGCCATCCACTGGGCCAGGATCGCGCCGCCCCGGCTCACAATTCCGGTAATGCGCTTGGAGATCAGCGGCAGGTACTGTACGAGCACGCCGGCATGGATGGTCATGTAGTCCACGCCCTGCAGGGCCTGCTCTTCAATGACTTCGAGCATCAGGTCGGCGTTGAGATCTTCAATCCGCTTCACGCGGGAGACCGCTTCGTAGATCGGCACCGTACCGATGGGCACCGGCGAATGGCGCAGGATGGCCTCGCGAATCTCGTGGATGCCGCCGCCGGTCGACAAATCCATCACCGTATCGGCGCCGAAGTGGACCGCGGTATGTAGCTTGCGCAGCTCTTCGTCCACGTTGGACGTGATGGCCGAGTTTCCGATGTTGGCATTGATCTTGCACAGCGACGCCACGCCGATGGCCATGGGCTCCAGCTCAGGATGGTTGATGTTGGCGGGGATAATCATGCGTCCCGCGGCCACCTCATCGCGAACCAACTCCGGAGCAACCTTCTCCCGGTCCGCCACGTACATCATTTCTTCGGTAATCAGGCCCTTACGGGCAAAGTGCATCTGCGAGAAGTTCTGGTCGCCGGTCTCCGCCGCCGCAGCCCGCCGCCGTGCGATCCACTCCTCACGCGGCTTGGGCGTGTTGTGGGGCCGACTGTGTGTTCCGTTCTGGCCGTTGTGTCCGCTCATTGGAGGTCACCTTGAGTTGTAAAACCCTTCATTATACGCGCCACAGAAAGCCGGTGTGATCTGCATCACGCCTTTCACAAAGCCTCTTGACCGGGGTTCCCGGCGAGACTAACCTTGAGGGAGTCATGTCGCGGGCACAAAGCAAATTCTTGAAGTTTGGCGCGGGTATCGCCGTCATTTTGGGCGTTCTGGTATGGCTCGCCTGGACCGGGGTCCAGGAAAGCAAGAGCTACTATGTCACCATCAAGGAGCTGCGACAGATGGGCGATGGCGCTTACACCAAACACCTGCGCGTGGCCGGCAACGTCCAGCCCGGCTCCATCCACCAGGTCGGCACTCACGCCGATTTCACGCTCGTGGAGGATGATCAGGTGCTGCAGGTAAGCTACAAAGGCTCTGAGCCTCCGCCGGATACCTTTAAGGACAACGCCCAGGCGCTGGCTATCGGTGATTTCGAGCGCGATGGAGTATTTCACGCCAAGGAGCTCCAGGCCAAGTGCGCCTCCAAGTATGCGCCGCAGCAAGGCGCCGCAGCGCAGCCTGCGTCCAAGGGATACTGAGGTTGCCGCCTGAACCCTGACGCTCCTCCCGTCCAAGCAGAAGGCGTCTCCAAGATTTTCGGCCGGACTGCGGCGGTGAGAAACGTCTCCCTTGGTCTGCACGCGGGGCGGTTCTACGTCCTGCGCGGCGAAAACGGCGCCGGCAAGTCCACTCTGCTGCGCATGATCGCGGGCCTGAGCGAGCCTACGGAAGGCAGCATTCGCATCTTCGGACTGAAAACCAAAGACGCCCTGGCGCACCTGGGGTACATGGCCCACGCTTCCCTGCTCTATGACGAGCTCGACGGGATGGAGAACCTGCGCTTCTTTGCCCAGCTGTACGGGATTGAATCCGACGCGCCCCTGGCCGAGGCCATGCGCCGCGTAGGCCTCGATCCGGAACTCGCGCGCCGCGTGGGGCAGTACTCGCAAGGCATGCGCCAGCGCCTATCCCTGGCCCGCGCCATCTTTCATGCTCCGCGTTTGTTGCTTCTGGACGAACCGTTCTCCAACGTGGACCCGGAATCGGCCACGGAGATCACCCGGCTTCTGGCGGCGATGCGCTCCGCCGGCAACACCATTCTCCTGGTTACGCATCAACTGGGCCTCCTGGCCAACATGGCCGACGAGTTCCTTTTCCTCTCCGCCGGCAAGCTGGTGGACCGCGGCGTGATGCCCGGGGTGCAAGCATGAAGAGCACAAGCATGAAGCCTACAAGCATGAAGCGTGCACTCATGAAGGCCCGCGTATGAGCCTTTCCATCGCCAAATTGACGGCCGTCAACGTTCGCAAAGACCTGCGCCTGGAGTGGCGATCCCGCGACGTGCTCAACTCCATGCTGTTCTTCGCGCTGCTGGTGGTGGTCATCTTCAGCTTTGCCTTCAGTCCCACGGTTGAAGAATCCCGCCAGATAGCCGGCGGCCTGGTGTGGACTGCTTTTCTCTTTTCAACGGTAATGGCGCTGAACCAGTCGTGGGCGCGGGAGCTGCGCAACGGTGTGCTCGACGCATATCGCGTCTCCCCCGCTCCTCCGGAAGCTCTGTTTTTTGGCAAGTGCATTGCTGACTTTCTGCTGGTGCTGCTGCTGGAATGCCTTATGGCGCCTTTGTTTGTGTTGTTTTACAATCTCAGCTCGGTTGGGCCGTATTGGCAGCTGGCGGTCATCTTTCTGCTGGGCACGTGGGCGCTGGTGGTCAACGGGACATTTTTCGCCGCCATGTCCATCCGCACCCGCAATCGCGAGCTTATGCTGCCCTTGCTGCTGCTGCCGATCTCCATTCCGGCCGTAGTGGCCATGGTCACGGCCATGACGGACGTCCTTAACGGCGAATTTTCTCCCCTGACTGAGATAAAATTTCTGGCAGGATACAGCGCGGTGTTCACGACCGCCTGCTTCCTGCTTTTTGAGACGGTGTTAAACGCGGAATGAAATCTCCAATCTTCTACGTATTGCTGATCGTTACCCTCGGACTGCTGGGCTGGGGAAGTTACCAGGCGCTGATGGTGGCTCCTCCGGAAGCCACCATGGGCGATGCACAACGGATTTTTTACTACCATGTGCCCGCGGCCACGGCGGCCTCGCTTCTTTTTTGGACCAACTTTTTGGCCTCGATCTGGT
>DATDGY010000272.1:0-4031 GCA_036521855.1 Candidatus Angelobacter sp. | reverse complement strand
GGGCTGGGATGCTGACGCCGGCGCGCACCATGTCTGTAGCGAAGGTGTGACGGCTATGCCGAGCTCGGCATAGCCGTCACTATGCCGAGTTCCGGACTATGCCGAGTAAATTCTCCGCGCCCTGTGTTTTCGGCTTCTTCCAGAGACAAGACTCGGCATAGTCTGGGCCGCCTCCAGCCATAGATGCTGGTCGGATGGAAACTCCATTCGACTACTTCTTTGATGACCGCACCAACCCACGAACGTTCGAGGCTTTGAAAGGCGGACCGTTGGCGTCGGCGCTGGAAGCCTATGCCCGTCGCTTGCACGAGGACGGCTACGCAACCCATTCAGGTTTCGTGCAGCTACGATTGCTGGGCTGTTTCAACCGTTGGCTCGACCGTGAAGGGCTGACCAGCGAGGATGTGGATGCAGCCACCATCGAGCGGTACCTTCGTGGCCGGGCACAAAGCCGGAAACTACGCAGAGGCGATTCTGCCGCGCTGTTTCGGCTGTTGACCATGCTCCGGCCCCAGGGATCCGGCGTGACCGCTCCACCTCCGCCACCAGTTGAGGCCGCGCTGGGGCGCTTCCAGCACTACCTGCGGCAGGAACGCAGTTTGTCCGAGGCGACGGTGATCAACTACACGCCTGTTGCACGATCATTCCTGTCAGAACGTTTTCCCAAGGGCGCCTTACACTTTCAACAGATCACCGCGGCCGACATCACCGCGTTCGTGCAGCGGCAGTCTGCCCTGGTCACGTCCAAACGCGCGCCGTTGGTGGTGACTGCATTGCGGTCCTTTCTCCGCTACTTGTTCCTTCGCGGCATCGTGGCCATCGACCTGGCGACGTGCGTGCCCACCATAGCCACATGGTCGCTCTCCAACGTGCCAAGGTTTCTTGCCGGAGAACAGATCCAGAAGATCTTGGCGTCGTGTGACAAAGAAACCGCCATTGGCAAACGAGACTACGCCATTTTGCTCTTGCTGGCACGTCTGGGCCTGCGAGCCGGCGAAGTGGTTGCCCTCGCGTTGGACGACTTGGATTGGGAAGCCGGTCTGGTCACGGTGCGCGGCAAAGGAAAGCGGGTTGCGCAGATGCCATTGCTATCCGAAGTGGGAGCCGCCATTGCTGACTATCTCTCGACCGGAAGGCCCCAGTGTTCCAGTCGGCGCGTGTTCATTCGCGGGAAGGCGCCGCTAACCGGCTTCGCCAACTCGGTTGCCATCTGCTCGCTGGTGGATAGGGCGCTGGAGAGGGCGGGCGTGGAGTCGGAATATCGAGGCTCCCACGTGTTCCGCCACAGCCTGGCCACCGGGATGCTCAACCAGGGCGCATCCTTGGATGAGATCGGTGACTTGTTACGGCATCGACGCCCGGATACCACTCGAATCTACGCCAAGGTGGATTTGGTATCGCTTCGTTCCATCGCGCTTCCATGGCCAGGAGGCAGCCGATGAAGCGTTTGCGACAAGCCATCGACGATTACATCGCGCTCCGGCGCAGCTTGGGATTCAAGCTGCGGCGCATGGCTGAGGGTCTTCGGGAGTTTGCTATATTCCTGGAGCAAAAGGCAGCACCGTAAGTGACCACGGAACTGGCTATGGAATGGGCGATACTGCCTGCGCATCACCAGCCCAGTGATTGGGCGCAACGACTTGGTTTTGTCCGCGTATTTGCCCGCCATTGGCATGCTACGGACCCGCGCACGGAGATTCCTCCCATGAGTTTGCTCCCGTTTCGGCCACAACGCGCCCGACCTTATCTGTATTCGGAACAGGAGATTCAAAAGCTGTTGGCCGCAGCCCTGAAGCTATCTCCCCGCCAGGGCCTACGGCCTCGGACATACCACTGCCTGTTCGGACTGTTGGCAGTGGCAGGATTGCGTATCAGCGAAGTGCTCAAGCTGGAGCGGCCAGATGTGGACCTCTGCGACGGCATCCTCACCATCCGGCAAACGAAGTTCGGCAAGACCCGTCTGGTTCCGCTCCATTCTTCCACTCGGGACGTCATGGCCGATTACGCACGGCGCCGAGACCGGCTTCTGCGCAGCCCCTCGTCCCCCTGTTTCTTTCTCAATGATCACGGCCGCCGCCTGGAGGGCTCCACAGTGCGACGAACGTTTTACGATCTGTCTCGGCAGATTGGCCTGCGCGGGCCGGAGGATCACAAGGGACCGCGGCTGCACGATTTTCGGCACCGATTTGCCGTCCGCACACTGGTGCAGTGGTATCGGTCCGACGAGGATATCGAGCGGCGTCTCCCGGTGCTGTCGACGTTCCTGGGACACGGGCATGTGGCAGATACCTACTGGTACCTTTCCGTGGAACCGGAACTGATGGGCCTTGCCACCCGTCGCCTGGAACTCAGATGGGGGCTCACGCATGAAGAATGAGAACGGCTTCCCCGGCTTGCTGGAGCGTTTCTTCACGCAACGGTTGATCGCTCAGCGCCGGGTCAGTTCCCATACGATCGCTTCTTACCGAGACACGTTTCGCCTGTTGTTGCAGTTCGTCGAGAAGCGATTACACAAGCCTCCTTCCAGGCTGGCTCTGACGGATCTGGACCCTTCCGTGATTGGCGCATTCCTGGACGAATTAGAAAAAGACCGAGGCAACGGTGCGCGAAGCCGCAATCTGCGACTGACTGCGATCCGGTCCTTCTACCGGTACGCTGCGTATGAGGAGCCCACCCAATCCGGTCTGATCCAACGTATTCTGGCCATGCCGGCGAAGCGTTACGAGAAGAGGCTGATTGGATTCTTGACCCGGCCCGAAATAGACGCCCTTCTGGCGGTGCCCGATCTCAACACCTGGTCCGGCCGCAGAGATCACGCCTTCTTGCTGGTTGCCGTTCAGACGGGCTTGCGGCTTTCTGAAATGACCAGCCTGCACATCCCGGATGTCGTGTTGGGAACAGGCGCGCACATACGCTGCATCGGCAAAGGGCGAAAAGAGAGATGCACCCCACTGACCAAACAAGGCGTCGACACTCTCAAACGGTGGCTACGGGATCCGCGCCGCAGCGCTAATGACATCCTGTTTCCGAGCGCCAGGGGTACGCGGCTCAGCGCGGACGGAGTGCAGCTTCTGTTGGCCAAGCACGTCGCTACCGCGCGACAGAAGTGCCCTTCGCTTAAGAACAAACGCGTGACACCGCATGTGCTTCGACATTCGGCTGCGATGGAACTTCTGCAAGCAGGTGTGGACCGTTCTGTGATTGCACTCTGGCTCGGACATGAATCCATCGAGACGACCCAGATGTACCTGGATGCCGATCTCGCACTCAAGGAAAAAGCGCTCGCCAAGACGACTCCCTTGGCGAAGGGCAAAGCGCCTGGTCGGTATCGCCCTGGCGACAAGTTGCTGGCCTTCCTCAAGAACCTGTAACGGTCCCCAGACTATGCCGAGTCCGAAAACGAATTACGCTCCGGCAAATCCATCATTCCGGGCTGTCGTTGCATCGGTAGAGATTTACTCGGCATAGTCCGGAACTCGGCATAGTGCCTCCTATGCCGAGCTCGGCATAGCCGTCACACCTTTGCCTCCGATATGCTGCGCGGCGGCGTCAGCCTGCCGGCGCTCATGCGGTTGATGGGGCACGCCCACATTCAGACCACGCTCATTTACGTGCACGTTACTCCGCTTGAGGTCTACCAGCAGTATGCCCGCGCCGTCGCTCAGCATATTCGGCCGATCCCGGTGATGCCATCGTGAACCTCTCGCGCCGGGCTCCGCTGCAGCATCCCTTGGCCCAACAGTTCGCAAGCGCGGTCGAATCCCTGGGCGTCGCACTAGCCCCCGAGTCGACTCGCCTCTACCATGGCACGGCCCGCAACTTCCTCACCTATCTCGGCGCCGACCATCCCGAGGTTGTCTCTCTCGATCAGTTGCGCCGCCATCCACACATCCTCGGCTGGATGGCCAAGCTGGGCTCCCGGGTTCCCCCGCTCGCGCCGGTCACTTACATCAGTCGACTCATATGCCTTCGGGGCATTCTCGCCGAACTGGCTTCGAGCGCGCAGCTTCCCGAGCTCGCCCAACTCCTCC
>DATDGY010000271.1:0-2514 GCA_036521855.1 Candidatus Angelobacter sp. | reverse complement strand
TTCTACGGGAGGCGGCGGATGCAGGCCTGGCTGCGGAAGCAGGGCTACGAGGTGACCCCCAAGCGCGTAGCGCGCCTGATGGAACTGATCGGGATCGCGGCGATCTACCCGAAGCCCAAGCTGAGTGTGCCGGGCGAAGGGCACAAGATTTATCCGTATCTGCTGGAAGGCGTCGAGGTGAATCGCGTGAACCAGGTGTGGAGCACGGACATCACGTACATTCGGATGGCGTGCGGGTTCGTGTACTTGGTGGCCGTGATGGACTGGTTCAGCCGGTTCGTACTGAGCTGGGCATTGTCAGTGACCATGGAAGTTCCGTTTTGTATCGAGGCTTTGGAACAGGCGCTCCGTTGGGGACGGCCGGAGATCTTCAACAGCGATCAAGGGTCGCAGTTCACCAGTGAGAAGTTCACCGGCGTGCTGAAAGAACGGAACATCACCGTCAGCATGGACGGGCGCGGGCGATGTCTGGACAACATTTTCATCGAACGACTGTGGCGCTCGCTGAAATACGAAGAGGTGTACCTGCGGGATTACCGACTAGTGCCGGAGGCCCGCGCCGGCATCAGCCGTTACTTCCAGTTTTACAATTACGAACGGCCGCACCAGAGCCTGGAGTACCGAACGCCGGCGGATCTGTACCGGGGCCGGAGTGTGCGGCCATGACAGAGTCAATTCGGAAGAAGAGCATTGTTGAATTGGGGGCTCTGCCCCCAAACCCCCGGAATTTAGCGCTTTCCGGCCAGAATGGTTGTTGGGGTTCGACTACAATAGAGGCACTTGAGCGGAGGGTACGGCTCCGCAGGAATGCGACCGGAGCGCCGACTCAAGCGCCGGAATGGCGGCGGCGGCTTCGGCCGCCCCGCATCTCGAAATCAGACCCGCCGACCCTAAGCTTATTGCGCCCGAAAAATGGTCTGTCGGTAGTATGTGAGTTGTCCGCTCGAGTTCACACGTGATCTGTCCGCTTTGCCCGAGGCGGGTGATGCTGGGTAGTGGACGAAACCCAGCAGTACTGCGCCGCGGAGATGGAGCGGATGATGAAGGTTCAAGACGTGCTGTTGAAGGCGATGGCCAAGAAGATCACGTGGTGGGCCGCGGCCGAGATCCTTGGGGTCACGGACAGGACTATGCGGCGGTGGAGGGAGCGCCTGGAAGTGGATGGCTATTCCGGCCTAGCCGATCGGCGCAAGGGCAACCCGAGCGCGAAGCGGATCCCCCTGGCGACGGTAGAAAAGGTGCTCGGGCTGTACCAGGAAACGTACTACGACCTGAACATCCGGCACTTCCACGAAAAGCTGCAAGCCGAGCACGATATCCAGCTAAGCTACACCTGGGTGCAGAAAGCGCTGCAAGGAGCGGGTTTGGTGGCCAAGCGGCACAAGCGGGGTCCGCACCGTAGAAGGCGGCCGCGTCGGCCGTTGCCTGGGATGCTGCTGCACATCGACGGCAGCAAGCATCGTTGGCTGAACGACGATCGCTGGTATGACCTGATCGTGATACTGGATGACGCCACCAGCGAGATTTACTACGCGCAACTGGTGGAGGAGGAATCGACGCGAACGGTGATGGCGGGCTTGCGCGAGGTGATCGAAAACCAAGGTTTGTTCTGCGCCTTGTACAGCGACCGGGGGAGCCACTTTTTCGTCACCGTCAAGGAGGGCGAGAAGGTGGATAAGCACCGTCTGACACAGGTTGGACGGGCCATGAAGGAGTTGGGCGTGCAGATGATTGCGGCCTACTCGCCCCAGGCGCGGGGTCGGTCGGAGCGCAGCTTTGGGACCTGGCAAGGCCGCTTGCCGCAGGAACTCCGGCTGGCGGGGATCCGCACTGCGGAGGGCGCCAACGCCTTTCTGCGGGAGCGCTATATCGGGGAGTTCAACAGCAGGTTCCAGGTGACCGCGGCAGAAAAAGGCACGGCGTTCCGGCGCACCAGTCGGAGCGACCTGAACTGGATCTTCACGGTACAGACCGAGCGCGTGGTGGAAAAGGACAACACCGTGGCCATCAAGGACCGCTGGTGGCAGATCGACAAAACACGATTCCGCAACAGCTTGGCGGGAAGCACGGTGACGATCCACGAACACCTGGATGGAACGGTCTCGATCCGCTACGGCCCGCACGTCGTAGGACGTTACAGCCACACGGGAGAAAAGCTGACCGGCGCAACTCCCAAAGAGCGCAGTGGAAAAGGCGGGAGCATGGAAGCCGGCGAAAACCAAAAGCCGGTTTCCACCGGCTCCCACACTCCCTTGGAAATCTCGCCAAGAGCGCGAGATTCCCACTTTCCCACAGCGCCGACTACGGCTTCTGTTTTGACCAAAACCAAAGCGAAAGCCAAACCAAAAACCCACAAAGCGGCGGCCTAAAGGCCGTAACGCTTTGTTTCACAAAGCGGACAGATCACGTATTAATAAAACCGGACAACTTGACTTGTTAACGACAGGCCCTTGATGGCGCCCGTCCGCCGCCGGATACAACATTGAGACCCGTATCCTGGCTGGGCGAGAGACC
>DATDGY010000270.1:0-4559 GCA_036521855.1 Candidatus Angelobacter sp. | reverse complement strand
AAGTCAGCTGATCTGAAGTTTGTCCTCTTAGGTTTTCTTGAGGAGGAACTCCTCTCCGCGCGCGGAAGAAGCATCCTAGTCCTATCGCCTGATGCCCGATCTAAGTTTTCCCTGCGACGAACGGATGAAATGTTTTCCTCTTCGCCGCCTTATCTCTAAGAACCGTCATGCCGGCAATTCTCGGAAATGATGAAACAAAGTCCATGCTCGGATCACAACTAAACATAACGCCTCAATGGCAAACAGCTACAGAAAGGTAACAGGAGAAGGAGTAACGGTTCGATGAAGTATCCATCCCGCAAAGTGTTTTTCAGGTTTGTGCAGTTCGCGTTCCTTGCAGCCTCGGTTTTTTCCGTCCCCGGCCTGGCTCAGGCCGAGATTTCTCCGGATCACTTCGATTCCAACCCAGCTGCCGCGACAAAGACGGCGGCGGCAAAAAAGAGCACCCCAGCCATTCGCCTGTCCGCGAATCAAGATCCGCAGGCAGCTTTACAGGGAGCAATTGCCCATGGCAATGGGAATGCCAGCGCGACAGATAAGTCTGCGCAAGCCCAGCAGCATGCAAGTTCGGCGAAGTCTGCCCAGGCTCAACCACCGGCAAAAAGCAAAAAGGATTCCTCTGCCGAAGGGATTCCTGCGGCACGGCCTCAGTAGCGCCATTGGGTTATTTGCTTGCATTGAATAGCCTGACCTCTTTCCTCGTTGGGTAACCCCAAATCCGGCAGGGATGCCGATTGTTTTCAACATCGAGCTGAACGACAGCGCCAAACTCACTCCAAGTCGGCCAGCGTTCAATGTCGCGGCCTCTTCTTCTTTGGGTAACCCCAAATCCGGCAGGGATGGCGATTGTTTTAAACATCGAGCTGAACGACACTGCAAAACTCACCCCAAGTCGGCCAGCGTTCGCTGCGGGATGCTCATTCTTATAACAATATAGTTTACTTTATGCATATAATATCGTATGCTCTTTAATCATACCCGCCGGACCGAACCTGGCCGGCGGCGGGCTCTTTGACAACATGATGTATTCAGCTTCACCAGTCAGCCTCTGCTCCAACCGAACGACATGAGGCCAACGGCTAAGCAAATGGCGAACCGCCTTGATGGAACGAATCCTCCGGACTCGACGCCCCTCTGCCCGCAAGCAAACCGAGGGACGCACCGACATACCCGCCCCAGCCACATCGGGGACCACGGCATGCCGCCGGCGAGGAAACGCGGATATCCCGGGATGGTACAGACCGGGCGGATGGCTGACCGATCGGGTGTTCGCCGTGATCGGGTGATCCGGTGATCGGAAAACCAAACCAGAAATCGCCGGAATCGGAAAACCAAAAGATCGCGGTGATTAGGGACACCAAACCCTTACTGCGGATCACGCGGATGGCTGCGGAACGGACGTGAACCGAATTCTGCATATTCAAGTGCATATGCGGTTCTGGGGTAACTTGGGGTGAACATGGGGTGAAGTGGCGTGAAACGGGGGGTGGGGGAGGGGGTGGCGAACAGAACGCGAATAAACTGCCGGATGCCCCTTGTTTTCAACATCGGCCAGAAAAAAGAGAACTCCTTCGCCGCAGATCCACGGCACCCACGGTACCCACGGCAACTACGGCAAGCCGGGGCGGGCGCCGGGACAGGTGCCGGGACAGGTTTTACGCAGATAAACGCGGATCAGAAAAGCGACCAAAGATCGGGTGATCGGGAACCAGAGATCGCCGTCATCGCGCGTTATCGCCGTGATCGGAAAACCAAAACCCTTACCGCGGATCACGCGGATCACGCGGATGGCTGCGGATCGGGTGATCCACGGCACCCGCGGCAGGCCGGGGCGGGCGCCGGGACAGGTCGGGTGATCGGAAAGCAAACACCTCACCACTGATTTCAATGATCAGACTGATTCAGACTGATAATGCCCAAATCGGACTCGAGTGATGGGGCCAAAGAGATCAGTGACCGATCAGTGAGATCCGTCGCTCAGCGGTCAGGTTTGTTCTTCGCCGGAATCGGAAGACAAAACCAGCCCGACAGGCAGGGTGATTGACGTACAAACAAAAGGCGAAATATTGGGTGACTTCGTTTTGTAAACATGCCAGGTAGCTCTTCAGCTGGAACTCGCGTCAAAACAGGTATTATGAAAGCAGTGCTGCTCTTTATGAGGCCTCTTCTAAAACATCTCCTCATCCTGGCTGGTTTCGGCGGGATGGTTCTGCTCGCTTCCTGTGGAACCAAGGAAACCAGCAAGTTCGTTAAACCCGGGCCGCAAGCCGTGGCACCGCCGGTCCAGCCGGCGCAACCGCCAGCGGTGGCTTCCCCTACACCCCCGTCGGCGGCTGCAAAGCCGGCCGCGCCGCTTGCGCCCAGCACGGCTCCGCTGGTCCAGGGCCAGCCCGAGCCGCCCAAAGCTGATCCGGTGCCGGCGATGATCGCCGAGGCGGAGAAGGCCTATGAATCCGGCCAAGCCAACTATAAGGCCGGTCACCTGGATGCGGCCAAGCAGGATTTCAACCGCGCAGTCGACGTCCTGATGCAGGGGCCGGTGGGCGTGAAAGCGGACGACCGGCTGCAACGCGAGTTCGACAAGATCACCGAAGAGATCAGCAAACTTGAAGTTGTGGCATTCAAGGCGGGCGATGGGTTTACCGAGCAGCAGTCGGAACCGGCGCCCATTGACGAGGCCAACGAATCGACCTTTCCGGTGGACGCCACCGTGAAGGCCAAGGCCGAGGCGGAGTTGAAGACGGTTCATTCCGACCTGCCGCTGATGATCAACGACTCGGTGGCCGGCTACATCAATTATTTTTCTACCACGGGCCGGGGCGTCTTTGAACGCTCGCTGGTACGCTCGGGACGCTATCGCGACATGATTCAGCGTGTCTTCCAGGAGGAAGGCGTGCCTCAGGACCTGATCTATCTCGCCCAGGCTGAATCGGGCTTCCATCCCCTGGCTTTATCGCGGGCTCGTGCCCGGGGCATGTGGCAGTTCATGGCCAGCCGTGGTGTCGGCTATGGATTACGGCGGACTTGGTGGGTGGACGACCGCCAGGATCCCGAGCGGTCCACGAAGGCCGCGGCCAGGCATCTCAAGGACCTCTATAACGAGTTTGGCGACTGGTACTTGGCCATGGCCGCTTACAATTCCGGGCCAGGAAACGTCCAGTTGGCCGTCAAGCGAACCGGTTATGCCGATTTCTGGGAGCTGTATCGGCGCGACGTGCTTCCGAAAGAGACTAAGAATTACGTACCGATCATTCTGGCCATGACCATCATGTCCAAGAACCCGGCCCAGTATGGGTTGAGCGGCGTACAGCCCGATCCGCCCGAGCGATATGACGTGATCAAGGTGGATTACCCGGTCGACTTACGCCTGGTGGCTGAGTGTGTGGAGGCTTCGCTCGAGGAGTTGGTGAATCTGAACCCCAGCCTGTTGCGACGGACCACCCCCAAAGACCAGTCGTTTGATCTCCACCTGCCGGAGGGCGCCGGAGAGAAGTACCAGACTGCCATCGCTGCCATCCCCAAGGACAAGCGTGTGGCCTGGAGGTATTACCGGGTCCAGCGGGGAGACACCCTGACCGGTATTGCCAGGAAGTATCACACGACGGAACGTGCTATCTCGCAAGCCAACGGCCTTCAGGACACTGAACTAACGGTGGAAGCGAAGCTGGTGATCCCGGTGAGCCGAGTTGAAGACGATCCCAACAAGATACGCTACTCAAAATACGCCTCTCGCTACAAGGTCCACACGGGTGATACGGTGCTCACTGTGGCCGAAGATTTCGGTGTAGCTCCGGAACGTCTGCGTCGCTGGAACCGGTTGAAAGGAAATGACTTACGGCGCGGCCGTCTGTTGGTGATCTACAAGCCTCTGGCCCCCGGAGAAGCCGACAAAAGGCCGGTCAGCAGTCGTCGCAAGAAGACGCACGCTGCTGCTAAGACGGCTGCGAAATCGTTGCCGGGCGCGGGCCGCAAAGAAACTCTCACCGCACGTACGCCATGACTTGATTATTCTTCCGCGCCGTTGCACACTGAGATGCGCGGAGTTGACACGCGATTCATGCGGCTTGTTATAATCCGCGCCGGTTTTGTTTTTGCGGGAATGGAGTAGTCGCGGCCCTAATTTTCTGGGAGGAACTATGAGCATTCACGATGAGACCCTCAAGGCAAGGCATGAGGACGACATGGATGACGATTACGGCGATGTCGGTGGCTATAGCAGCGGTTCCGTAGAAGAAGATTACGAAGAGGAAGAAGAAGAATCGATCGGCGCTGAGACCGGAGGAGCCGGAGCGCCCGGAGGAGCCGCGGAGCCTTCAGCCCCGAGCCAGCCTCCAGCCGCCAAGAAGCCGAAGCCGGCCGCCAAGAAAAAAGCGGCTGCGAAAAAACCCGCCAAGAAAAAGGCGGCTAAGAAAAAAGGCGGCAAGAAACCCAAGAAGGCTGCTAAGAAAAAGGGCGGCAAGAAAAAAGGCGGCAAGAAGAAGGGTGGCAAGAAGAAGGGCGCCAAAAAGAAAAGCCGCCGCTAGGAACCAAGGTACGTGGCCGCGACACCCTATGGTGCC
>DATDGY010000269.1:0-3333 GCA_036521855.1 Candidatus Angelobacter sp. | reverse complement strand
GCCGACGTTGTTTGCGGTGCTACTACAACCGCCGTGCCGCGCGTCCCGCTCCGCCGATCCACCGCGGCGGCGGGAACGGCCTAACTCTGCTACGCCGCGGCCATCGTTGTCAGCGGGGTCGATCCCCGCGCACTCCGCCGCCGGAGCAACGCGCCGAACCGCGGCGCCTGGCCGCGGACGCGGTTCGCAAATAACCGCCGGCGACGATGCCCGCGCTCAAGGCCTGGCTGCGCGTGCGCGGCTCGGCGCCCGGTCCGCTTTTCCGCTCGCGTAAGCAGGGACCGCTCAAGCGCGTCCAGATTTACAGGCTGATGCGGCGGTATTGCATCCTCGCCAGCATGCCGTTGGACAAGGCGCACCCACACGCCTTGAAGCATTCGTGCGTCACGCACGTCTCCAAGCTGCTCAACGGAAACCTGGTCGAGATCCAGGATCATGTGGGTCACGCGGATCCGCGGTCCACCATGCGCTATCTGCGGGCCACGCAGAGGGAGGCACGGGCGGAGTGGCTCGCAGACTGGGGGAAGCGCTAGCCTGACTTTCGCACTTCGCAGCCTCTTTCCGCGGACGCCGAGGCGCAAGTGTATGGCCTGCAACGTGAGTTGTCTGAAAACCGCTGAGTGAAGACCTACCCTCTTTTCTTCGCGGCGGAACTTTGGCATTCTGCTGCTTCCGATGTTCTTGCGCAGCACTAACCGGAGGAAAGACGGCAAGGATCACCGCTACTTCAGCATCGTCGAGAATCATCGCCTGCCTGGCGGCAAGACCATACAACGGACGGTTCTGTACCTGGGCGAGATCAACGACCAGCAGCAGGCCGCCTGGCGCAAGACGCTGGATGTTTTCATCGAGGACGAAGAACGCTACGCAACGATGAGCCTGTTCCCGGACAACCGGGAACTGCCGGCCGATGCGCTGGACAGCGTGCAGGTACGCCTGAGCGGTTTGGAACTGCGTCGGCCACGGGCGTTCGGCAACTGCTGGCTGGCGTGCGAACTATGGCATCAGCTGGGGCTGGATGAGTTCTGGCAACAGCGCTTGCCGCAAGCCCGTGAAGCGGTGAGTTGGGAGAAGGTGTTGCGGCTGCTGGTGGTGAATCGGCTGTTGGACCCGGGCAGTGAGTTCCACATACACCGGCAGTGGTTCTTGGATAGCGCCATGGATGAACTGCTGGAGACGGATTTCGCGGTGGCCGAAAAAGATCGGCTGTATCGTTGCCTGGACCGGGTGCTGGAGCATAAACAGGAGTTGTTTGTCTGGTTAAAACAGAAGTGGGCTGATCTCTTCCACGCCGATTTCGAAGTGTTGCTGTACGACCTGACCAGCACGTACTTCGAAGGGGAGATGGAACAGAATCCCAAAGCCAGGCGCGGCTATAGCCGGGATAAACGACCAGATTGTCTGCAATTGGTGATCGCCCTGGTGGTCACCCCGGACGGGTTTCCGCTGGCCTATGAAGTGATGAATGGCAACACCTCGGATCGCACCACGCTGCGCGGGTTCCTGCAGAAGATCGAGGACACCTACGGCCAAGCGCAGCGCGTGTGGGTGATGGATCGCGGCATTCCCAGCGAAGCCATCCTGAAAGAGATGCGCGCGCCGGAGCGGCAGACGTTCTATCTGGTGGGCACGCCCAAAGGCAGGATCAACCAGCATGAAAAGAAGTGGCTGGAACTGCCGTGGCAAAAGGTGCGCGACTCGGTGGAGGTGAAGCTGTACCAGCACGAAGGGGAACTGTATGTGCTGGCCAAGAGTGAAGGACGGCAGGCCAAGGAGGTGGCCATGCGGCGCAAGCGGCTGGCGCGCTTGCTCCGCAAGCTGCGCGTCATGCGTAAGAGCCTGCCCAAACGCGATCAGTTATTGTTGCGCATCGGCGCTGCCAAGAAAGAAGCCGGCCGGGCCTTCGGATTTGTGAAGATACAGATTCCCAAAGCGGGCCAGGCAGTCACCCGCGAGACATTCTCCTTTCAGGTGGACAAGGCCAAGCTGAAGGCCGCCCAGCAACGCGACGGGCATTATCTGCTGCGCAGCAATCTCACGGGTGAAGATCCGGCGGTATTGTGGACGCGGTATGTGCAACTCACGCAGATCGAGAGTGTGTTCCGCTCGCTGAAGAGCGAACTGGGCATCCGGCCCATCTATCATCAACTCGAACATCGAGCTGACGCGCACGTGCTGATCGCTTTCCTGGCGTACTGCCTGCAAGTCACGTTGAAAAACCGCCTGCTGATTCACGCGCCGGGACTGACGCCCGCTGCCGTGCTGGAGAAGTTGGCGACGATTCAGATGGTAGAGGTCTGGATTCCGATGGTGGATGGGCGCTGGCTGGTGTTACCACGCCACACTCAGCCGGAGAAAGATGTCCAAGCCATGCTGGACCACCTGCACTTGACTTTACCCTCACAACCGCCGCCCCGAGTCAAAGCCTCCCAAGTCCCTCCACTCCCCGAGAACGAGTCCGTCACCCAGCCTTCGCTGTGGTGAAGACCTTGCGCTCGCCTTCACCGAATTTCAACAAGTTAGACCGTGCAAAACTACCGAAGTGCGAAAGATCGGCTAGCGTGAGCCTGAGAGAGACGGCAATCACTGGCCAGGGAAGTTTCTCGTGGTGTTCCGCGCTCCGCTGGGTCGTAAGGCCCGGCGGCAGATCGCGGGCGGATATCGGTGTCCGAAAAGATTTTAGAAGGTGCAGCGAATCAAGTCGGATCGATGGCGACGGGCGCTAGGGCGGCGTCTCCAACCATGGGGTCCGGCCGCAGGACCTGCATCGACTTGAGTATCACACCCGGGCGCGATAGTGCGCTTACGCAGGCGGGGGCCAAAACCCCCGCCTCATCTCACAAAATTTCCCCAAACCGGCACCCGACGTGTATCTTCCTTCCGGCTAGCTCCTTCTAGCCCTGGATTGTTTTTTCTCTGTGGCCTCTGCCCCCTCTGTGCTCTCGATTTTTTCGGTTTTCTCTATGTCTCTGTGTCTCTGCGGTGAACCCTCGGTCACACACTCCTCCCCGAATGGCTTCGTTCCGCACATTTGTCCACTGCTGGTCAACGAATTGACTCGATTGAGGATAGCTCTTCGCGCCCTCCCGAAATTTGGCTTCGTTTTGCACTGCGGGCCAGACCCGATTCAACTCCCGAATCGCTGCGCGCCGCGCACCTTGGCTTTGGCGGCTTCCTCCTCCCGGTTTTTTGGCGGGCCCTTGGTTTCGAGCGAAACGAGAAGGCGGGCGGAAACAGAGGCGATTTCGTCCACGGCAGCCAGGAAAGACGCTTCGTTGGCCTTCGACGGCTTCGTAAAGCCGCTGATTTTGCGCACGAACTGCAGAGAAGCGG
>DATDGY010000268.1:0-1814 GCA_036521855.1 Candidatus Angelobacter sp. | reverse complement strand
AGCGTCAGATGGCTGTCAGTACCAACGACGGCAAACACCTGCGTGCCAAACCGCACAGCGGCCGGCGTGGGCGTAAATGCCCGCACCGACTGCGCCTGCTGCTGCCGCACCATAAACGGCACGCCGATTCACGCGACGATTGACCCCAGCGACGCTCATCGGGGTCAAGGGACGGCCAATTCGGGCGTCCGCAGTATCAAGTGACAGTGAGGGCGTTTTTGTCGGTGACCAATGAAGTGAGATTGGGGCTGCACAAAAAAACGCAGTGGCGGCGATTATACCAAGCGTACCTACTCTTTTCATAACTGCTACTCCTTCACCGCTCACCTTCCACTTTTGAAAAGCAGAAAGGAGTTTTCACGGCCCATCATTGACGTAGATCAAATTCAAAAAATGCCACAATCCGGGAGCGGCAAGGGTGAGATCCCATCGCTCTGTTGTAAATTGCCAGCGAACTTCGTGTTTCGCGTTGAATGTCCGCTATTGGCGGTGAGTTCAACCGGTCACTGCAACACCGCTCGTAGTCTATCGGCAGGGGTTTCGAATCCCAAGGTCTTCCGAGGGCGTTGATTGAGTCGTAAGGCAATCTTGTTCAGATACGCCTGAGAGAAATGCGAGAGGTCTGTTGCTCTCGGGAAATACTGCCGCAGTAAGCCGTTGGTGTTCTCGTTGCTGCCGCGCTGCCACGGGCTGCGTGGATCGCAAAAATAGACACTCACGTTGGTGGCAATCGTGAAGTTCTTGTGGTCAGCCATCTCCTTGCCGCGATCCCAAGTCAGTGAGCGGCGCAGCTGCTCCGGCAGTTTGCGGACATGTTTAGCGAGCGCGGCGACCACGGTCGCCGTTTCCTTGCTGGGGACCTTGAGAAGCATCACGAAGCGGGTGTGGCGCTCGACGAGCGTCGCAATGTGCGTGTTGTTTGCGCCCGAGAAAAGATCTCCTTCCCAGTGGCCCGGCACGGCGCGGTCCTCAGCCTCCCTTGGCCGTTCGCGGATGGAGACCGTATCAATGATCTGTCCCAGCCCGCTCTTGCGGGTGCCGCCCTTGGCTTGGCGCATCTGCCGCGCGGTACGCAAGTGCACCATCAGCTGCTTCTTCAGCACGCCGCGGGTCTGAATAAAGAGACTCCGATAGATCGCTTCGTGAGATACCTGCATGCCTTGATCGGCAGGGAATTGTCGCTTCAGCCAGCCAGCGATCTGCTCAGGCGACCACTCAAGAGCGAGCTTCTGCGCGACGCGCCATCGTAGCTCCGCATGGCGTGCCAGGCGACAGAGCTTCGGGCGCAACGCGTGCTCCCAGGCGCGCCTGTCAGCCCAACTGGCGCGGTAGGCGCTGCAGCCGCTGTTACGCCTGATCTCTCGACTTATAGTCGAAGGCGATCGCCCAAGGCCCAGTGCGATCCGCCGCATCGACCGACCAGCCGCAATGCCACGCGAGATCTCTTCACGCTCCTCAAGCCTTAGCGACAGCGGAGCTCTCCGGCGCAGCAGTGGAGCGATCCCTCCATGGAGAGCCAAGACCCGATACACGCCGCTCTTGTTCCTCCTCTCAAGCGCTCGGGCGATATCCGCCACACATTGACCACGCTTCCAACGCTCCCAAAGCTCAGCCCTCTGTTTCGGCGTAAACCATGTCCGTGCATTCCCTTCCATCGCACACCTCCCCATCTCGCAAGATTAGAAGGTGTTGCGTCGATCGGTTGAACTCACCGCACAAAGCGGACATAGGCTCTTCCAGCGCAACGGTCTAATCCGATACGATAACGGGCCCTGAAAACTCGAAGAGGCTGCAATGAAGCGGCGCGAGTTCAT
>DATDGY010000267.1:0-9990 GCA_036521855.1 Candidatus Angelobacter sp. | reverse complement strand
CTGGCGACCGGGGCTCATTGCGAATTCGTGCGCATCGTCAGCAATGGCAACGAAGAAGGCGACGCGGCGTCCGCCGAAGTCAAGTGGTATTCCGGCGGCGGCGCGCATAGCGCGATCGTGCCGTTGGACAACGTGGAACCTGTGCTTTCGCAAGCCTGCGAAGAGCGCACCGCTGTCATGTGGGGCCTGGAGAAGCCGCCGCAGCAGTTTGTCGAGGCCGCTCTGCACTCCCTGATGGATGCCGGCTTCCTGATGTGTGCAGGCCTCAATATTGCCCGGCTGCAGTATGACCGGAGCGAGCGCTGGTGGAAGCGGGACGAACCGTCGGCGGACCCGTCGGGCGCCACGGTCGCGACCTCTGCCCACGCATGGGACGGCTGCGTGGTGGCATTTTCCAGCCCGCAATGCTTTCATCTTGAATTCCGGCTGAAAAGCCGAGGCGGAGCGACGATCCTGCTCCATGAACGCGACGCAGCCTACACAGAGCAAACGCGTACAGTTGCACCAGCGATGAACCTGGCCAGGGTGATCCTTAATCTGTTCGCGGCCGCCGAGGCGCGGTATTGCTGTTTCCCCGTCGCCGATCCATGGCTCGTCGATGAGGACTGGCGCTCGCTGCTTCGCCCGCCGTACTACCCCGACTTCTTCCTGCTGCCTGAGACGGAATCGCTCTCTGATCTTCCCGCCGGCTTCCGCACCGGCCGCCTGATGGTGACCGCGCTTCCGGTCAAGTTTGCCCCGCACGACCAACTTGCGGAGCCCAGCGAGCGCGACCACAGACTGAATGGCCTGCGCAAGTGCCAAGCCCTGGGAGAGAAGTGCTACGACCAGATGTACGAAACCAGGCTGGGCACGACCAGACTTTACAGCAGCGCCAAGGATGCCTTCCGTGACGCGATTTCCGAGGCCGAGGGACTTGGTTTGATGGACGAGGCCCGCGCCCTGGAAAAACGCCTGGAGCACGTCAAGGCTGTCTTCCGCAGCCAGTTTTCGTGAGTGCCGGTCTGTCGACGGGCCAGTCTAAGGAGCCACCTTCAGGTGGAGCGCTGCTTCGCGAATCATGCTCTTCTGCTGGTCCGTCGCATTGAGGAAGCAAAAGCCGTACTGAAATCCTCTGCGATAGCGGACTTCAGCCAGAAATCGCTGCGGATCGAGCGAGCCGGGAAGGTAGAATTCGAGCTCTACCGAATCATGCATCTTCAATTCGCCCGCAACCGTTGCGCCCAACCCGGTCTCGCTGATGTCTTTTGTGCGCCCGTGGAGAGTCGCACCAGCCTTGATGATCAGCCGCTGGTCCATGGCGTATCGCGGGGATACGCGCGGCGTTGACCACCGCGGCTTGCCTTCTTCAGACATAACGAGGAAAAGTACCACAAGGTATCGCGTGGGGGCGAGATGTTCCTGCCGCGCTTAGTGTTACCTGGGTTACCTTTCGCCAGCTAAGAAAAAACTTAGCCGCATCCCAGTTTTCGGAGCGCCCAGCGGGCGTGCTCAGCGACGAGAGGATCAGCGTCTGCGGCCAGCTTCTCCAGCGTGGGAATGAATTCCTTGTTTCCGCTGTTGCCCATGGCGACTGCTATGTTGCGCTTGAGGCCGGCGAACTTGGTGCGCTTGACGGGTGAGCCGCGGAATGTGTCGCGATAATTTGTTTCGTCCATCTGCGCCAGCCATTGCAGCTCGGGATGAAATAGTCTTTCGCCCGGCTGGAACTCGGGAAGAGCAGCAGGCGGAGAACCGCGCGGCTTATTGTTCCAGGGACAGACGTCCTGGCAGATGTCACAGCCGAAGATGTGGTGTCCCATGGCCGCTCGCAACTCGTCAGGAATCTCTCCCCGTTTTTCGATCGTAAGGTAGGCAATACATCGGCGCGCATCCAGCTTACCCGGAGCAACAATGGCTTGCGTGGGACAGGCGTCAATGCATCGAGTGCAGCTGCCGCAGCGGTCCGCCGCCGGCAGATCCAGGGGCGGGCCGCTTCCGAGATCCAGAGACGTAAGTACCACGCCCAGAAACAGCCAGGAACCGATCTTTTGGTTGATGATGCATGTGTTCTTGGCGAGCCATCCGATGCCGGCATACTTGGCGTACACTCGCTCCAGGATAGGGCCGGTATCCACGTAGCTGCGGGTCTCAATCGGCATCTTGTGTTGCAGAGCGAAGTTTCGCAGCGCGCTTTCCACCTGCTGCAGCCGTGGCAGGAGCACATCATGGTAATCTTTGCTGCCCCAGGCGTAGCGTGAGATCCATCCACGTTTTGGATCGTTCAGTTGGGTCGAATAAGGCTTTTCTGCGCTGTAGTTGAGCGCACAGACCACCACAGAACGCGCCCAGGGCGCCGTGTTCTTGGCCGACGCGCGTCGTAACGCGCCGGTCTCGGTGCGCTTTTCCATGTAGGTCATGTCGCCGGCGTGACCGGCTTCGATCCATGTAGCGAAAGCCTCGGTTTCGGGAAAGTCCTCCTCGCGCACCGGGGCGACGCCGGCAAGGTCGAAACCAGCAGCGGCCGCGGCCTGCTTCGCGGTTTGTACGATTTCTTCGCCGAGGTTCACTGTCATCATTATCCCTCACCAACTTGATCCCGGCTTGGCGAGCCGGCGCTGAGGCGCCCTGGGACGGTACGCTTCAAGTAACTGGCCGGATGCCCAGAAACCTCATCCCGGAGCCCCGCCCAGAATATAATTTGATTAGCGGATCGCAGCAGGGAGGCAACTCTCGTGGCTTCATAAGTAAGGTCTTGGCAAGGATTCGATTGCAGCCTATCCCTGCCTGCAGACATCTAATAACTGAGCTGCTGGTGTAAGCAGTGGGTTCCAACTGGCCGGCGCCTTCGTTAGGGAAGCAGAGAGCTTATGTTGTGTACTTTCTGTGGAACGGAAAACCGTCCAGAAAACAAATTCTGCGGGATGTGTGGCGTCCGGCTGGAGAGGCGCAAGGCGGAGAGAAGAAACCGCCAGGACACCTTGAAGTGCCAGTCCTGCGGACACGCCAATGACCCGGGGCAAAAGTTTTGCGGCATGTGCGGGGGCCGCGTGGATCGTCGCGTCCGGGAGCGCCGCGAGATTGCGTCTGATGAGCCGCGGGCCACGGCCATGGCCAACGCCCAACTGCCTAGTCCGGAAGCGCCGGGAAGCCCTGTGGCACTCGCGCCTCCAACCGTGGCTGTGGATAAGCCTCAGGCAGCACAACTTTCCCCGGCAAGCGAGGTCCCGCTCCATCCCAAGACCCCGCCAGCTATCTTTCGCAATGAACCGCCTCGCCCTTCGACCATCAGCGGGCCGTCCTTTCTGGGTCTGGGAGACGAGCCACAAAACCCGGGTGAGTATCTTCTGGAGGACGAAGGTTCTTCGGGAAGCATGCTGCGCCGGCTGGTGCTGATTGCCATCCTGGCGGCCATTGCTGGTTTGCTGTTTGTAGGATGGCGTTCCAGCTCCCGAGCCAACCCGAAGACATCTCCTCCGCAGGCCCAGCCGACTGCTTCTCCTGCAGCGCAGAGCAAAGCGCCGGATCCCAGTTCCGACGCGGCTCAAACCGATAACAGCCGCGATTCCTCCGCAGCGAAGGAAACGCCGAGCGATGCGAAAGACGCGAAAGACGCGTCGCCGCCGGAATCTAAACCGTCTCCTCAACCCGAAACAGTCGCGGGCGGGGAAGACAAGCCTTTGCCGTCCGGCAATGATGCACTGGCAGCGGACCGGAAGAAGACATCCCGCGATTCGCCGGCAGATACTTCTCCGGGCCAGCACCACCCCAGTGCTATGCTGCTGCGGGCGCAGCAGTATCTTCAGGGAAGAGGCGGAGTGAGGCAGAATTGCGAGCAGGGCCTGACGTATCTGAAAGCTGCAACGGAAAAGAACGAGCCGGCCGCCGCCGTGCAAATGGGCGCCCTTTACGCCAGCGGACACTGCGTGCAGCGCAACGAGGTGACGGCTTATCGCTGGTTTAATTCAGCGCACGAACTGGATCCCGCGAACCACTGGATCCAAACCAACCTGGACCAACTATGGGCGCAAATGACGCCTGAGCAACGCCGCCAAATCACGCAATGAATTTTTTGGGGTCGGGTGAGCAGCGCCGTTTTCAGATTCCTAGCTTCTTGACTTCCTCGTTGTAATATTTGCGATACAGAATGTCCCACTCCTGCGTTCCTTCCAGGATGGTCCGCCTCTGGCTCTCTATTTTTTGGCGAGCGGCCAGATCGATCTTGGCCTCTGCGGCCAGCAGTTCCTCCAGAATTCGGCGGGCCTCCACGCGGATGGTGTTGCGGTCCTCCACGAAATCCACCTGATCGATCTCCGCCAGCGCGTCGGCCAGGGTGTGTGCCAGCTTGTTGACTTTGTCGCGGGAGAGCCTCACAACACCGCCTTGTACTTGCGCACCAGTTCGCCTTTCACCTTCTTGAACATCTCCTGGTAGCTGGCGCCGGCGCGGCGCAACTCGTCGTCATATTGCTCCAGGATCAGGCGAACTTCGTCGTTGATACGATCTTCCAACTGCAGTTCTTCCAGCATGGCGGTATTCAGCGCAGCTGCGACCGCGGGTACGTCCGTGGTCTCAATGAAGTTGCCGGCGATGAGTTTCTGGGTTACTTGCCGGGCGAGGTACCCGACATATTCCTTCGAAAAGAGCATGCGCGTTTCGATGTATCTGCTTGAAACAGCTAGTGTAACACAGCGGTTTCCGCACGCGGTGGCGCCGGCGATTACGGGCTGCTGAGGGTTAACATTGCTCCTCAATTCTTGAGGGCTTTGTCTTTGCGGCCGCTGACGTCAGGCTGCAGGCGCGCCGGACCAAATCCGCGGCAGCGTGAGCATGGGGATCCGCCGATTTAAAAAAAACGATGAAATGGGGGCCCGCAGATGGCGCACTAGTATGTGTAGAATTGTTGCCTCCAGGTGGAAGGAAACAGGGTGAGCAGGGACTGGGTACCGACGCAGGACGCGTTTCGCCAGTTTCTTGAATGGCTGGACGAAGGTGTGGATTCCGACGGCCAGAGATACCTGGAGCTGCGCCGCCGGCTGGTCTTCTATTTCGACCGCAAGAACTGCCTTGCCCCCGATGAGCTGGCTGACGAGACGCTGAGCCGGGTGGCGCAGAAGCTCGAGGAAAAGGGTTCGATCACTGGCCTTTCACCCGCCCATTACTGCTACGTCATCGCCAAATTTGTTTTCCTGGAACACCTCCGTCAGGCCAAACGCGGCCAGGCAGGCCTGGACGAACTCAAGCAGGCTCATGTGGACTCGAGAAGCACGGCGACATCGCCGGGAGAAGAGATTACGCAATCCGGGGAACGCTTGCACGATTGCCTCGATTCGTGCCTGGCCCAGCTGCCGGCGGCCGATCGAGAGCTCATTCTTGAATATTATCAGGGGGAACAGCGGGCCAAGATCGAGCGCCGCTCCCGGCTCGCCGTGCGCCTTGGCCTTTCCATGAATGCGCTGACGATTCGCGCATGCCGCATCCGCAACAAACTTGAGGCGTGCATGAAAGCGTGTTGTGCTGAGAAATGACGTATTCTCGGGAATTTTGTCTTATATGTATGAACGAGGCATGATGTTACTGAAGAGGCATGATGTCTTCGCAAGACAAACAGACGTACGATGACCGGCTCTTGACCCGATACCTCCTCGGCGCCTTGCCTGTGGAAGACGCCGAGCGCCTGGACGAGCTGTGTATCGCGGATGAGGAGGTGGCCACGCGTCTCCACGCGCTCGAAGACGACCTGGTGGATGCCTACGTGAGAGGTGAGGTTTCCGGAGAAGACCTCGGACATTTTGAATCCTTCTACTTGTTGTCGCCGAAGCGGCGCCAGAAAGTGGAATTCGCTGCGGCGCTGCTCGAGCTTGAGAAAAGGCCGGCAGCCGTGGCCGCTCCCGCCCCTGCCCCGGCAACGCAAGAGAGTGCCGTCCCGACGCCGAAGCCCAGGGAAGAAGCAGAAGAAGAATTGGTTCAACCACCCCGCTCGTCGGTCCGGCGTCCGATGTTCCGCTGGGGATTTGCTTTCGCGGCGGCAGTGATGCTGTTTGCGGCCGGTTATCTACTCCTGGAGAACTTGCGCTTGCGAAAGCAAATGAGTGAGACGCAAGCCCAGCAGGCGACGCTCGAACAGCGCGATCAGGAGTTGCAGAAACAGTTGCATGATCAACGTTCCGCTAATGAGGAATCGCTGAAGGAGATCGAGCGCCTCCGCCAATCGCAGCCCAACCTCGGACAACTAAAGACAGTTTCCATTCTCCTGCCTCCGCCGACCCGGGGTGCGGCACGGCCGCCAACGATCATGTTGCAGCCTGGGACGGACCTTGCGCTGCTGATACTCGTCCTGGAATCGGACGACTTCCCGCAGTATCGCGCCGCCCTGAGGGACTCGGCCGCCAACCAGGTCCTTTGGACCAGCCAGAATGTTCAGTCAGCGGCTTTGGGAGAAAAGAAGGCGATCTCCATCAGCATTCCCGCCGGCGTGCTGAAACAACAAAACTATGTTGTAGAGTTAACGGGTTTGCCGGCTCACGGGATACCTGAGATCATCGGCAGTTACCCCTTTCACACGGTGCTCAAGTGACCGGCGTCAGAACTCGGGGTTCCAGTGCTTGCAACAACGACTAACGCCGGCTCTTGCGTTGTCGCTAGGTTGTCGCGTCTGTGCGCGATTTTCCTGGTGGCCGGCGTCTTTCCCGCGCTATTCGCTCAGACGCCTGCAAGTCCTGCTTTAGCCGCGCCGCAAACTGCAGCGAGCGAGCCCGTTCCTCTCGAGTTCGGCAAAACGATCGAAGGTGAACTCTCCGCGGGTCAGCGACAGAGCTATCAGTTTGCGCTGGCGGAAGGGCAGTACGTTCGGGTTGAGGTACGGGAGATCGGCGTGGAAGTCGGCATCGTGCTTTACCTCCCCGAGGGTGAGGTGATCCCCTGGGGGGAGCCCATGGGAAGCCCGCTGCGAACCAAGTCCGTAAAGGCGGTCGCCAAAATCGCCGGCGCCTATAGGATCGAGGTTTACGCGGGAACGAGAGCTGCGCCAGGACGCTATGAGATTCGCATCGCCGCTCTTCGCCCGGCTACCGACGACGATCGCGCGCTGGAGCAGGCGAGAGGTTTGTTCACCCAAGGCCATCGTCTCATCGAAAGTGCGCGCTGGGCGGAGGGGATTCCGCTCATGGTCCAATGCCTTGAGATTCGCGAGAGGGTCCTCGGTCCGAACGATCCTCTGGTAGGACTGACGCTGGCTTTTGTGGCGAGCGCCTATTCCGTAAGCGGGGACTATGCCAAAGCGGAGCCGCTCTACCTGCGCGCATTGAAGAATGAAGAGGAGACTCTGGGACCGGACAATCCGGACCTGATAGTTGACCTTGTAGGGATTGCTTTGTTGTACCGTGATAAGGGCGATACCCTTAAAGAAGAAGAATTCCTGCGCCGCGGACTCGCGATCTTGGAAAAAGCCAACCAGGTTGAGACGGCCGCGGGCGCCCGGCTGCTTCAGGACTTGGGAACCTGGTCTTACGATCGCGGCGACTATGCGTTGGCGGCGGATTATTTCGAACACGCCCGCAAGGTCTGGGAAAAGCTCCTCGGTCCGGACCATTTCCACCTCGCTCATTCCTACAGTCTTTCCGGCCGCGTCGCCTACGATGCCGGCGACTACGTCAAGGCTGCAGCCATGTTCCAGAAAGCGCTTTCGCTGGCTCAGAAAGGCCTTGGACTGGAGAGCCTGTCGCTGACGCCTTACCTGAACGACATGGCAATGCTCGACTGCACCACCGGAGATTACACGAAGGGCGAAGCCCTCTACCGCCAGGTCCTCTCCAGGCACGAACAAAGCGGGGCCATGAGCCATCCCGTCGTGCAGGACACGCTTTACGGCCTGGCACGATGCCTGGCTGCCGATGGCAACCCGTCGGAAGCTGTGGTTCTGCAATCGCGCGCCAGCGACATTGAAGAGCGCGTCGTGGCGTTGAATCTGGCCGTGGGGTCGGAACGCGAAAAGCAAGCGTTTCACGACAGCCGCTATTGGCGGTCCTTGAGAAATATCTCTCTGCATGCGCAGCTGGCGCCCGCCGATCCCGCTGCCCTGCGACTTGCAGTAACGACCGTCCTGCGGCAGAAAGGCCGAGTGCAGGATGCGATGTCCACGAGCTTCACCAGGCTTCGGCAGCGCTTCGGTCCCGACGGTCAGAGGCAGGTCGACGAACTCAACGACGCGACCTCCAGGCTGGCAAAACTCGTACTGAACGGTCCGCAGAAACAGCCGGCCCCCGAGTATCAGCAGCAGATCAGCACGCTGGAGGCCCAGCGCGAAGAGCTGGAATCGAAGATTACTGTTCTCACCGCCGGATTCTACGAGGTTTCCAAGGCGGCCACTCTGGAACGAATTCAGGCAGCTGTTCCCGAAGATGCGGCGTTGATCGAGTTTGCCGTCTATCGTTCCTTCGATCCTAAGGCCCCGGACAACCAGTCCGCTTATGGAAAACGCCGTTACATCGCGTACGTCATCCATCATCAAGGAGGAGTCGGCTTTCAGGAACTGGGAGATGCCGCGGCCATCGATCAAGCCCTCGGTAAGCTGCGCGAGGCATTGCGCGATCCCCAGCGCAAAGATGCGCGGCAGATCGCGCGCGCGGTTGATCGCAAAGTACTCGAGCCGATCCGAGCGCTTGCCGGCAATGCTACGCATCTGATCGTTTCTCCCGATGGCGAACTGAATCTCATTCCCTTTGAGGCTCTGGTCGACGAGCAGAACCACTTCATCGTCGAGCGATACTCCATCAGCTATCTCACTACCGGCCGGGACCTGCTGCGCATGCAAGTGACAAGAAACAGCAAGAGCAATCCGCTGGTGCTGGCCAATCCGCTCTTCGATGAGGGTCCTGTGGTTCGAACTGCGCGGCCCGTGTACGCGAGCGTGCGGACGTCCGCCACGATGACCGCTCGGCGGAGCGTCACCGGCGGAGAGAACCTGGCGGGAGTCTATTTCGCGCCTCTCACCGGCACGGCGCAGGAGGCGCGCGCCATCCAGGGACTCTTTCCCGGCGCGCGGGTTCTCACCGGCGCCGCCGCCAGCAAGAGCGCGCTGCAACAAACCGATGCCCCTCTTCTCTTGCACATCGCAACCCACGGATTCTTTCTTAACGACCTCCCTGGCGGCGCCTCGCGGGATCCCTTGAATGTGACAACTGCAACCTCGCATATTGGGGCCGCAGCCAACCCGCTGCTTCGTTCCGGCCTGGCTCTGAGCGGAGCCAACCTGATCAAGAAGGGCGACGAGAAGGGCATCCTCACTGCGCTCGAGGCTTCGAGTTTGAATCTTTGGGGAACCAAGCTGGTCACACTGTCCGCCTGCGACACCGGCATCGGTGAGATCAAGAATGGCGAAGGCGTATACGGCCTGCGGCGTGCTTTCTTTGAGTCCGGCGCCGAGACTCTGGTCATGAGTCTGTGGCCGGTCAGTGATCGCGTTACCCGTGAGATGATGACTGCGTACTACGCCGGCCTGAAGCGTGGGCTGGGCCGCGGCGAGGCTTTACGTCAAGCGGAACTGGCAATGATGAAGCGCAAAGACCGCCAGCATCCTTTCTATTGGGCCAGCTTCATTCAGTCCGGTGAATGGGCCAATCTTGACGGCCAACGATGATCGTCCTCGCAGAACGACATCTTTCTTGAGGGCGTCAGTGACGTTTTTTGTCACACGCCCGCCTGAAATGTTTTCTCCTCTTCCGTCTTATCCATACGAGCCGCTGTCTGGCCGAACCCTAACGAACCAGCGCGGATGAATAGGCTCTGAAACGCCGGCCACTCCTGTCGCACTACAGATCAGGGATACTAACCGGCTGCTGGAGCTTAGGATTCCCCGCGATCGCCCAGAATTAAGGAGATGAGACGATGACTAAGTGGTTCAAGATTCTGCTATCACGCAAGGCTTTGGTTCTTTACCTGGCAACAGGGTGTGTTGGCTTCACGATGTCTGTGCTGGCCGGCGGTTCCGACCCCAACTTGCGGGACTTTCCC
>DATDGY010000266.1:0-20797 GCA_036521855.1 Candidatus Angelobacter sp. | reverse complement strand
GTGCTAAAAATGTGAAACGAGGGAGCGGATGAAACACTGGACGCTAGTTTGGCTGCTGTTTACATTGGTGGCGGCTCAGGATGGCAAGTTCAGCGAGGGCAGCTTGGCCGGGTTTACGAAATCGCCGACCGAGCACATCATCAATCAGATTGATGAGCCGCTCGTGGTGCGTTCCGTGAACGGTCTTATCGAGTTCGATAGCGCGAATCAAGAGCCGTTGCCGCGCGTCCTGTTCGAAATACGAGGACCCGACGGTGAGAAGCAAATTCGACAGGCTACTACGGATCGCCGAGGCAAGTTCCATGTGGGGCATGTGCCAAACGGAACATACCAATTCAAAGCTACATTGAACGGCTTTCAATCCGTCGTCGGAACCATCGTTGTCACCAACAAGGCAACAAAAACCAAGAGCATCAACATCAGCATGCGAATCGGAGATTGAGCGACTACACCATGCCGTTGATCCAATGGGACTCGCTGATCACAGCCGCCCACAAGAGGATTGGGTCTTCATCAATCCTTGAGACACCGCTCGAGTCCGCGTCAGATCTCGTCCCCGAGCTGTCTGTACGTTTGCTCTTCAAACGCGAAGATCTGCAAAAGACCGGATCGTTCAAGCTGCGGGGCGCCACCAACAAAATACTCTCACTTACGCCGAGCCAAACCTCCTCCGGCGTGATCGCGGCCTCGAACGGCAACCACGGCCTGGGGGTAGCTTACGCGGCTCAGCGAGTGGGGATCGCCGCTGAGATCTATGTTTCGTCCCATGTATCAGCGGCGAAGGCGAAGCGCATCGAAGCGCTGGGCGCTCGGATTTGTCACGCCGGCAACGATCCGCTGGACGCAGAGCTGGCGGCCCGAGATGCCGCCACCAAGTCAGGAAAGGTCTTCATCTCGCCCTACAACGACTTGGAGGTCATTGCCGGACAAGGCACGATCGCTCACGAACTCCTTCGCCAAACGCCTGTGCTTCATTCAGTGTTTGTTGCCGTCGGCGGCGGCGGACTGATCGGAGGGATCGGCGCCTGCCTCAAACACGCTTCGCCGGAGACTGAGATCGTCGGCTGCTGGCCTCAGAACTCTCGCGTGCTGCACGAGTCCATCAAAGCCGGACGCATCATTGACTATCCAGAACAGCCTACGCTTTCGGAAAGTACGGCCGGAGGGCTGGAGCCCGGCTCGGTGACGCTCGCAGTATGCAAGGACGCCATTGATCGTTCAATATTCGCATCGGAAGATGAGATCCTCGCTGCCATGCGGCGGGTGCAGCAGACGCGGGGATATGTGATCGAGGGCGCGGCCGCCGTCGCTCTGGCGGCTTTTCTCAAAGAAGCCAAAGGCTACGAGGGAAAGACTGTGGCGGTCATCATCTGCGGAGGAAATGTCTCCCCGGAAGTTCTGCGACGCCTGCGGTAATCTCGACTCTTAGGATTCCAGTGTCTGTTTCTGTAACCTTTCTTGTCTTTCCCCGATCTCCTCAAGAGGCGGTAGGTCCTCCAGCGCTTCAACCCGGTAGCCTCGCTTGGCGACGGCCTGCATGCGTTCGCTGATCGCCTTCCTCATCAGATCGAATCTGTCCAAGTCGGGCTTCCGGGCGCTGGCCAGGTCCAACAACATGGGCAATGCCATCCACCAGAGCCAACGTTCGAAATATTCCTTCACGAGGTAGCTCACGCCTTCATGCTGGTGCACGCCGATAAGCCAGGCCACGTCGGGATCGTGGATCCAGCGCAATGGAGTTTCGCCTGGCGACGGATGTGCCAGCGACGCCCGCAACCTCGCGGCTGTGCGCCAATGTTCCTCTTCGGGAACGCCAGGCTCCGCAAATGCCTTCGCCAACGGTGCGCGCAATCGCAGCGCGTCAAAAAGTTGGGTCGCGGTGGCACTGGTGTCGTCCGGGCTGTGCAATCGGGCGGCGGCTTCCAGCGCGCACCAAGCCAGCAGCGCACGCCATGCCGCAAGGGGTTCCGGTTGCCCGCCATCCCCAAGAGGAAGAACCGTGCGAGCGTCAGCCGGCCAGCGCGCACCGGCTTTCTTGTACAGAGCAGGCAGCCGCAAGGCCGCTCCCAGCCGATCCAGCAGCAAGTCCTGGGCTAGGCTCGCATTCCGGTGCCGGTCGCGGCCCGTGCTGATTCCAGCAGATTGCCCCGCGTCGTTGGCAGCGTACCGTACGGTCTCTTCGAGCAGCGCTGCGCCGCGATGGCGGATGGTTTCAAGCACGGCCAATTCGCGCGATGACCTCTCGGGGCCTTCCTTCATGGTCGCACAATCGGCCAGCGCCTCAGCCAGCGCTGGATCAACGACATCGTGTAAGGCTTCATGGATTGGCTTGAGCTGCAAGTCCTTCAATGCATCTTCCAAGCTCGGCACACCGCGGCCGGCGAGTTGATCGCACAACTCACCCCAAGGATGGGCGGGATCATCGCGTAGATCGCGCCAGTCAAGAAAGACATTGGTCTGATAGGCGCGCAGCTCAAGATTCAGGCCGCGCTCCGCCAGGTCGCGGGCGCGATGCAGATATTCGAGCCCGCTAAAAGCATCGCGGTACGCCGCATAGGCCGCCGGCTCAGATGCGAGTCCGAAAGACTCGCCCAACGTCCGTTGGCGCAGCTGCTTGCCACCGGAAGTCTTCTCCGCATAAGCGCAGGACATGCGAACCCAGCCGTGCGTACTCGCATAACGATTGTTAAAGACCACTAGGGCGCGTTCTTCGCCCTTGCGGTTGGAATACGCGAAGACGTCTTCATTCACGTGACCTTGATCGGTGAAGAAATCATAGAGCAAGAAATCGCGGACTTCGGCAAACAGATACCGGCGATGAAGCAGCGGCGAAATCTCCCGGTCGTGGCGCGCTACCAGCCAGGCGTCGGGCGCCTCATCGTGATAAGCACGCCGGTATTCCATTCCGTACCTCTCCGTGTAGCCCTCAATCTGCCCGTGGCCGAACATGGGAAGGCCTGGTAAGGTAGCCATCATGGCGCAAACACCGAAGTACTTGTCTCCCTTGCCAAACTGGTCCACGGCAGTCCGCTCATCAGGGTTGTTCATGAAGTTGACATATCGCTTCAGCACCTCCGGGTCGAAAGCCAGTGTGTTTTTGATGACGCTGCGGTAGTTGGCGTTCTCTTCGTCGCGCAGCATGTTCATGAAGGCGCTGTTGTATACGCGATGCATGCCCAGGGTGCGCACGAAGTATCCTTCCATCAGCCAGAAGGCCTCGGCCAGCAGGAGCGTGTTGGGCGCTTCCGCGGCGACTCGATCCACTACCTCCCTCCAGAACTCCAGCGGCATCGCTGCATCGAATTGCGGCTTGGTCATGCCGTGCTCGGCGCGGGACGGGATGGCCCCCCCGCTGCCCGGCTCGGGAAACCACAGCCGCTGATAATGACGCTTGGCGAGAGTCATGGCGGCATCAAATCGGATAATGGGAAAATTCCGCGCTACATGCAGGATGGTCTGTATGACGGCTTCACGAACATCGCTCCTCAGATAGTTCAACTGGGCGGTATCGTTCCAGGGAAAACTCGTGCCGTCATTTCCGTGGTAAACGTAGCGCGTGTCGCCGGTCCAGCGGTCCCTGCGCCGGAAGACAACCGCAGCATCGCTGCGGTCGAAGTAGTGATCTTCGATCTTGATTTCCACGCGCTCATCGTTGGCGACATCGGGGCCATGAAAACTATACGCCGGGAACGGGCTGTGTGGGAGCGAGATGAACCAGTCAGGGTGTTCGATGACCCATCGCGAATCGATCCCCATATGATTGGGCACCATGTCACTGGCCAAGCGGATGCCACGAGCCCAAGCCCGGTCGCGAAGGCTGGAGCACGATGCCTCGCCGCCCAGATCCTCGGCGATCTTGTAGTCGTAGAGCGAGTAAGCCGAGGCCGCTGCCTCAGGATTGCCGCACATTTGCTTAATGCGTTGCGAGGCACGGCTTCGCTCCCACAGTCCAATCAGCCACAGCCCGTTGAAACCGCGACGGGCCAGCAGATCCAGTTCTTCATCGGGAATTTGGTCCAGCCGTTGGATAGGGCGCTTGTATGTCTTAGACAACTGGTCCAGCCATACGTAGACGCTCTTGGCCATCACCACCGCACGAGGCATCCAGTCCTTGTCGGGCGTGAAGGACTCGTACTCGTGTTCGCTGTGGCCGAACTGTGGGATCGCGGCAACGCTGGAATCGCCGCCGGCCTGGCCGCCAACGAATGGGTTTGCTGGAGGATGAAAACGCATCCAGATCGCGACTTCTTCTTCTTTCAGGATGTCCAAAGCAGTCAACAACCGGGTCATGAGGTCGCCCACCAGCGTGGTCCATTTTTCGCGGATGAAAGCCAGTTGTCCTTCGAGAGAGTCGGGCGCGGCCAGCGCCGGCGCGCGCAAGAGGTCGATCAGGTTCTGGTTTTTCTCGCCGAACCGGGGACGAGTCTCGAAATAGTCGTGCAACGCGGCTGTGAGCCGAGGATAAACACTGATGGACGAGAGTGGCTGATCGTCGAACAACTCCCGAAACGGCCGAAAAGCGGGGTTGGCATTGGCCAGCCAGAGCATGATCAGTTCTTCGAGGGCCACCGCTCTGTGGGGCACACCCGCCGTAGAGCCCGACAACCATTCGGATGCGGTTTGCTGGCCACGATAGACAGCCACGGTGGGAAATAGTTCAGCGAAACTAAGCAGAGTGCGGTCAAGCGCTTTGCCGTCCAGTCGAGCCGCGAACCAGGTCAAGGCATCCAGCATCGCCCTGGGATCGCGCTGGCGGCGGTATTCCGCTGCCACGGTGTGCAGGACCTCGTCAATCAAGCCCATGGCATGCAGCGCTCCAGGGTGCACTGCGTGCCTCGGATTACGCTCAACATCGCGGACAGAGTTCACTCGGTGCGCAAACTCACGACAGGCGGCAAGATTCGCAAAGACTACGTTGCCATTGAGCGAGAAGAGAGTGTCAGCAAAGCCGTAACGATCCCGCACGGTTCGTGAGATATGGAACTCGAACACGGTATGGCGCTTCCCTTCTCATTCACTATACCAATGTCGCCGTCGACGGGGCCGCTCCGGGCAGAGGCTTCTCGCTTTCTTTTGCGAAACTCCGGCGTGAGCAGCAATAAACGTGTGGAGAGGGCAACTACCGGTTTTTGCGCCCGCATCCCCCTTGCAAGCCCTCAGATTCAATCTGATTTACCAAGGAGGTTCTACGATGGCTGTCTCCCAATTCTTGAGACCCGGAGGTCTGATGGATGCCGTCAAAGGGTACCTGACAGCGGACACGGTGCGCAGCGCAAGCTCACTGGTCGGAGAGTCTGAGTCTTCGACCCAGCAGACCTTGAATAGCGCCGTGCCCAGCGTCTTCAGCGGGTTGATCAACATGGTTTCTTCCCGCGAAGGCGTTGGCAGTCTCGGGGGACTGATTCGCGACGGTGGGTTTGGATCCGCCGTGGACAATATAGGGTCCCTCTTCAGCGGCGGAAGCGCCACGAGCAGCATGCTGGGCGCCGGCCAGCAGCTCGTCGGTAAAATTTTTCCCGGCAAAGGATCTTCGGTTACCGACTTGCTCGCTCGTTCCGGCGGCGTCAGTTCCTCTTCCGCAACTTCGCTCTTGAGCCTGGCAGCTCCTCTCGTCATGGGTGTTTTGGGTAAGCGCGCAGCTGCCCAAAATCTGGACGCGAATGGCGTGGCTAATGCGCTCTTGAGTGAAAAATCTGAGATCGCGGCGGCAGCTCCATCAGGGTTGTCACAAATCCTAAGCGGCGGACCGACGGTTGTGTCGCGGACGCCAGACACTGTTACCGAGGTTCCCCGTTACACAACAACGCCTTCTCGCGACGTACGTCGGGAGCCCTATGTCGATCGTTCTTACACTGAGCCGCGCCGGCCCGGACTCGGACGCTGGCTCCCATTGCTGTTGATCGCACTGGGCGCTCTCGCGCTATTGATGTTTCTCCGCCCGCGCACACCGCGCGCAGGCGTGCCAGATCTCACGTCAGCAGCCAGAAATGCGCTAACCAGCATCACTTTGCCGGGTGGCGCCAGCATTTCCGTTCCTGCCGGATCCATCAACTACAGTTTGGCCCAGTTCCTGGCCGATGGCTCTCAGGCAGCGCCGAAGACGTTCGTCTTCGATCATCTGAACTTTGAAACCGGCTCCACGCAGCTCACGCCGGACTCAGCACAGACCGTGAATAATCTGGCGCAGGTCTTGAAAGCGTATCCAAATGCGCAAGTCCAACTTTCCGGACACACCGATAACACGGGGTCGGCGGACGTCAACCGGTCACTGTCACAGACCCGCGCCGACACTATCAAGACCATGTTGGTGACTCAAGGCGTTCCAGCAGAAAGAATCTCTACTCAAGGCTTTGGCCAAGATCACCCATTGGCATCCAACGACACGGAGGAGGGACGCGCTCGCAATCGTCGCATTGAATTGACGGTGACCAGCAAGTAAAGGAAGCCAGACTCTGCGGGCATGATCCCTTAGATTCGGCAAGGCGGGATCGAGGGAGGGCGGGTTCGCTGACCTTGTCCCCATGAGAGTGATTGGTGTCTTTTCTTCCACGATGATGCTCGTGGCTAACGGCAAGGCCTGCCCCTGTCGTCAGCCGCGCGGCGCAAGCTCAAGTACAATGTGAAGTTTGCGCTATGCGATACGGATTTGTCATTGACCAGGATCGATGTATCGGCTGTCACGCCTGCACCGTGGCGTGCAAAGAGGAACACCAAGTACCGATCGGGGTCTTTCGGACATGGGTGAAGTACATCGAGAAAGGCGAGTTCCCTCACACCAGCCGGCATTTCGGCGTGCTGCGATGTAATCACTGCGACTCTGCTCCGTGCGTGACGATCTGCCCCACCAACGCCCTCTACCGGCGATCTGACGGAATCATCGACTTTGACAATGAACGGTGCATCGGCTGCAAAAGCTGCATGCAGGCCTGTCCTTACGATGCTCTCTATATTGATCCCAATACCAATACGGCCGCGAAATGCAATTTCTGCGCCCATCGCGTAGAGGCTAGCCTTGAACCGGCTTGCGTGATCGTCTGCCCCACGCAGGCGATCATCTCGGGGGACCTCGACGACCCCGCCAGCAAGGCCAGCCGTGTTGTCGCGACCCAGAAGGTTTCCGTCCGCAAGCCGGAGAAAGGTACGCAACCGAAGCTGTACTACGTGGGTATTGAAGGTGATCTTCTGCAGCCGGCTCGGCTATCGCGTCAGAATGCGTACGCTTTTGCTCAGCGGCAGGATCAGCGAACAACCGTTCAAGCTTTTGATCCATCCGTCTCGCGAGAAGTTTACGATGTCGCTCACCCCGCGCCCTGGGGCTGGAAGATTGCGGCTTACCTTTGGACCAAATCGATTGCTGCGGGCGTCATGTTGGTAGCGGCGCTCCTGAATGGTCGCGCTGCGGGGCCGATCTCCACGATTGTGAGTCCGCTCATCGCGCTGGCGGCGCTCGGCCTCACCGCCCTATTGCTGATCTTCGACCTAAAGCGGCCCGATCGCTTCTACTATCTGCTGACCAAACCCAATTTTCGTTCCTGGCTCGTGATTGGCGCATACATCCTCATGGTGTTCGGCGCCCTCTGCTCCGCTTGGCTGGTGTGTGGCATCCTCATCGGTGAAGTGCCCGGAGGCCTGGTGGTCGCGACTGCGGTTCTGGCAGCGGCAAGCGCTTGCTATTCCGCTTTCCTGTTCGCACAGGCCAAGGGGCGCGATCTTTGGGGGTCTCCGCTTTGTTTCTGGCACCTGTTGGTGCAGGCCTTCACTGCCGGATCAGCGATATGGTTGCTGGAGAGCCTGTTCCTTCGTTCGAGCCGCGTGTTTCCGTCGCTTTTCCTTCTCATGCTCTTCCTCGCTCTTAGTCTCTGCATGATCTTGATTGAACTGGCGCGGCCCCACTCTAGCGAGGACGTGCGATTGGCGATTCGCCACATGCTTCGCGGGCATCTCGCGGCAAGATTCTGGGGACTGGCAATTGGCGCCGGCTTGCTCTTGCCGATCTTGCTTCTTTGCTCAATTTCAGCCTTCCCCTCGCTGTTTATGCCGATGGGCATGTGGGTCCCGGCCGCAGCCGCTGTGCTCTCCTTAGCCGGTGTGTGGTGGTATGAAGACGTGTGGGTCAATGCCGGACAATCGGTCCCTCTGAGTTGAGAAACGTGGATCACAAACTCCCGCTCAATCCCGCAGCCCTTGAACTCGACGCACCGAAAGGCGGTCTGGCCAGCTTCCCTCCACCAAATCGATGGGGCGATTGGACGGAATACGACGCGGCTCAGTGGCCGAGGAAGGTCGAGCGACATTACTCCCTCATTCCCACCATCTGCTTCAACTGCGAGGCCGCGTGCGGGCTGCTGGCCTACGTTGATAAGGAACAGGTGCGGATCCAGAAGTTCGAAGGGAATCCGGCGCATCCGGGAAGCCGTGGCCGCAACTGTGCCAAGGGCCCGGCGACCATCAATCAGGTAAACGATCCTGAGCGCATCTTGTACCCTTTGCGGCGTTCTGGCAAGCGCGGTGAAGGCAAGTGGGAACGCGTAACCTGGGACCAGGTTCTGGATGACCTTGGCGCACGCATTCGCAAAGCCCTGCAGGAAGACCGAAAGAATGAAATCATGTATCACGTGGGCCGGCCCGGTCATGAGCTGATTTACAACCAGCGTGTTTTACACGCCTGGGGCATCGACGGCCACAACAGCCACACCAATGTCTGCTCCGCCGGCGCGCGCGCGGGCTACGCATTTTGGCATGGAATGGACCGGCCTTCCCCCGACTATGCCAATGCTCGTTTTATCCTGCTCTTGAGTTCTCATCTCGAAGCCGGCCACTATTTCAATCCTCACGCCCAGCGCATCATCGACGGCAAGGCCAAAGGCGCCAAGATTTGCGTTGTAGACACGCGTCTCTCCAACACCGCCGCCAAGGCCGATTACTGGTTATCGCCTTGGCCGGGCTCAGAAGCGGCCATACTGCTGGCCATGTGCCGCGTGCTCCTGGTGGAAGAACTTTATGACCGCGACTTCGTCCGCCGCTGGGTCAATTGGGATGAGTATCTGCGCTGCGAGTTTCCCGGCGAGCCGCAAACCTTTGAGCATTTTGTAGAAGTCCTGAAAAAGACCTATGCCCGGTACACCCCGGAGTTTGCGGCCAAGGAGTCCGGAGTAGATGCAGATCTGATTGTGGAAGTCGCGCGCGAGGTGGGCCGCGTCGGCTCCGCAGTGGCCACGCACGTGTGGCGCAATGCCGCGGCCGGAAATCTGGGTGGATGGCAGGTCTCACGCGCTCTGGAATTCCTTACCGTACTGGTGGGCGCGGTGGGCACACCTGGGGGAACTACACCCAGCGGATGGAACAAATACGTCCCCGCGCCGCCCCTGATGCCGCCTTCGCCTAGCGTCTGGAATGAAATGATGTGGGCGCCCGAATATCCGCTCGCATTTTTCGAGATGAGCTTTCTGCTACCACATTTTCTCAAGGAAGGCCGCGGGAAGCTGGCCATGTACTTCACGCGCGTCTACAACCCGGTCTGGACCAATCCAGACGGCATGAGCTGGATCGAAACTCTCACTGACGAAAGCAAGGTGGAGTGCCATGCCTGCCTGTCCCCCACCTGGAGTGAAACGGCGTGGTATGCCGACTACGTGCTGCCGATGGGTCACGCTTCTGAACGCCATGACCTGATGAGTCAGGAAACCCATGCCGCGCGCTGGATTGGCTTTCGCCAGCCGGTATTGCGGGTTGCCCTGGAGAATCAAGGTAAGCGCTTCAACTTCACGTACGAAGCGCACCGCCTGGCAGGCTTGGGCGAGGTATGGGAAGAAGATGAGTTCTGGATCGAGTTGTCCTGGCGCGTTGATTCTGACGGCTCACTCGGAATCCGCAAGTACTTCGAGTCGCCCTACCACTGCGGCCAGAAACTGACGATTGCGGAATACTATCGGTGGATTTTCGAGAACAGCGTTCCGGGACTGCCGCAAGCCGCGTCGGCGGAGGGTCTCGCGCCTCTTGATTACATGCGCAAGTACGGCGCCTACCTGGTGGAAGAAAACGTTTACGGGACACATGCAACAACGTTGACGGAAGGGGAGCTTGCCGGCGTCGAGATTGACCCGGTCACCCGCGTCATTACGGCACGAGGGACGCCGCTGGGCGTGGAGATTGAGGGCCAGGCTTACGCCGGCTTTCCTACTCCGTCGCGCAAATTGGAGTTTTATTCCAAGACGCTGAAGGAATGGAAGTGGCCCGACTACACAATCCCAACCTACGTCAAAAGCCATGTTCATCGCGACAACATTGATCCCGGCAAAGGCGAAATGCTGCTGCTGCCCACTTTCCGCCTGCCAACTTTGATCCACAGCCGATCCGGCAATGCCAAGTGGCTTTATGAGATCTCGCACACGAATCCTGTGTGGATGCATCCGCAGGACGCTGACCGCTTAAGCATAACTACGGGAGGATTGGTGCGGCTGGAAACCGCCATCGGGTACTTCGTCGACCGGGTCTGGGTGACTGAGGGAATCAGGCCGGGCGTGGTCGCTTGCTCGCACCATCTAGGGCGTTGGCGCTTGCAGGAGAACTCCGGCGGCGAACGCTGGTCCACCGCCCTGGTGGATCTGAAGCAGGTCAACCCCGGTGAATGGATGATGAGGCAGATACATGGCGTTCGTCCTTTCTCGAGCGACGACCCCGACTCTTCACGCATTCCCTGGGAGGACGCAGGCGTTCACCAGAACTTGATCTTTCCCGTCCAGCCCGATCCCGTGAGCGGGCAACATTGCTGGCACCAAAAAGTAACGGTCACCAAGGCCGGCGCTGCTGACCGCTATGGCGACGTCTTCGTCGACACCAACAAGGCGCACGAGCAATACCGGCTCTGGCTGAACATGACGCGGCCCGCGCCCGGTCCTGGAAACCTGCGCCGTCCCCTGTGGCTGCCACGAGTCTATCGGCCCGCCCCCGAGGCCTTCTATCTGACGCCTGGCCAGCCTTCGAAGCCCTGAGTCAAACGAAAACTACAATGGCTAGCGCCACTCTAGAGCACCCGCGCAAACCCTTGCGTTCTTGAGCGTCCTTCGAAAACCACAACATTTTGTGGCTCGACCTGGCAATTGCCGGGACTAACAATCAATAGCGAACAAAAAGCGAATATGTTTCGCTCTCTTCTAAGCGAAGCCCAGGCTGTAACGAGAGAGGAACCAATGGACGTGAAGACGAAAACATGGTTAAGAACGAAAAACCGGAGACTCTCATTCACTTGCTAGCCTCATACCGGCATGCCCAATTTCCAACCAACCAGGCCAGGATGCGAGACCTGGCGGGCATTGCTACGACAATTCAGCATAACTGCGCTCTGACGGTCCACTTTGCCGACCGAAGCCTCAGGAATCTCGAGGAGGACGGCGAAGAAGCCTTCACCCTGGTCGCACTGAAGGAGGAAGCAACGATCTTGAAGAGGAGGTGCTGTGGCCTTGTCAAACGCAAGCGCCGGAGAAATCTTTCGCAGGAGGTTGAAAGTCTGCGGGTGCAGTATGATAATTTTACCGGTTCAGTAAAACACCTGTTCCACTTGCTCGATCACGGCTTGGCCGGACGACTGGACGGAGTGCTATAAGGAAGCATGGCAAAAAAACACAGCGGTGATGCCGGCCGAGTGCCCACCATCGACGCGGCAATTCGCGAATCTGAAGATCGTGTGCGCCGGGAGCGGGACAAGGCGCAGAGGTTCGTGCAAGCGATGGACAAATATCTCGACGACCTGGACCGCGTCAAGGTTTCCGCGGGCCGCCCATTGGAGCCGCGCCGGCGTGACTCCGGCCCGTTCCGCTATCTGGGCATGACCATGATTGAGGCCATTGAGACTTTCTTGGACAAGGCCGGCTCGCCGCAGACCCGCGAGCAGATCATGGATGAGATGAGGGATGGCGGCGCCGTACTGGCCCAGAAGCGCCCCGAGGTCGAGGTCAACAAGTCGATCGACTACTGGCTGCTGAGCGAGGCCGAGAAGCGGCACAAGTACAAGAAACGGAAGATCAAGATTGTGCCGCCTCGTCTGAAAAGGTTTGGAGAGAAAGTCGGCCGCGTGGGCTGGCCGCAAGATAAAAAATAAAAGTCAGGCAGCACGGGAAGAAGGGCTGAACCAATCGGCCCTTTTGTTGTTAACTGGCTGACGTTTACTGGCCGCTGGGAGACGCCGGAGCGGACGGCGGATTTTCGAGCGGAGTCGCCACGGGCAGCAGCGCCAATACGCTTTCCGGAGTCACCGGTTTTCCCACAACGTCGTGCGCGGCCTGGATGGCAACCCCGGCGAGGTTGCCGAACAAGCTGGTCAATTGTTCGATCTGGGCGATGTTCAGCACTCCGCCTAAACCGGAAGCGGCGATCAGCTGTTCGATGGTTGCTGCAATACCGGTGACGGTGCTCACAATTTCGCTCACCCGGCCGGCGTTTACTGAGTTTGCTGGAGCTGGACTACTGGCCACGTGACACCTCCGAGGAATCTGGTGATCCCGTGATCGGGTGATCCGGTGACCGGAAACCAAGAGTGTCTAAGTTTTGAAAGAGGCGATTTCCAACCGTCCGCGCTGGGCCGCAAGGCGGCAATCACCGCAAGAGCATCACTTTGGTTTCGCAGGTTCTTACGGCTGGCCGATGGGACGGGCGTGCCGACGAGCGCCCGCACCGCGTTGAGCAAAGCGGGGAGCTGCGCGACGTAGCCCGCAACCGCGGCCTCCTTATCCGCCAGCGAGACGGTCTTGTCCTTTCCCACTTTGGCGATAGCGTAGGCCTCGAAGGCTTCCACGCCGGCGATCTGCGCCTGACGCGCCTTTTCGATTGCTTGCTGCGCGTCGCGCGTCTGGGGAATGTAAAACTTGCTGGGATCAAACGCAGGGTCACCGGGAGTGGCCGCGCAAGCGTTGCGAATGTCGGCGTCAAAGTGGTTGTATCCGGCCACCGCGCAATCGATCAACGCTTTGCCGTTCTTGTCCAGCTCCGGATATTGGCTGGAGGTCTGAGCATGCGCAGCGACCGGCGGAGCCAAGCTCAACCAGCAGACTCCTGCCAGCAGTCCGGCATCGATGGCCAGCAGCGTGTACAGCACCGCCTTCCAGTTCATGCTTGCCTTGCGAGGGTTCATGGCAGCCTTTTCATGGTTCATATCATTCTGTTGAGAGTTCATTTCTCACCTCAGGTAGCAGTGCGTTGGACTCTTTCCGCCATTGCCGCGGCGGTGCGCGCCGGCAGGGTGGCGTAAATAGGTCGCCTCACCTGCTCGCCGGCGCGCCCGCCTGCCCGTTCGCCAATCAGCAGCCGCCAGGTTCGGCCGCTGCTTCACGGCGAATGTACTCCAGCATTCCCGCACTCATCCGGGTGCGCATGTAGATGAGTGCTTGGCTGGTTGCGTCCACGTCGTCATCATGCGCGGCCTTGGGGAACGCGCAGAGGTTGTGGATGTACTCGTCCAGCCAAGGCACGGGAAAGCTCTGTGGGTCAGGCAGCTCCACCGAGCCGGCCTCCCACAAGGGCGCTATGCTCTGTGCCCGAGCCAGTTTGCCGCCCTGCGGATCAACGGCAACCACGCCCGCGATTTCCTGCCGCAGTTCACTGATGATGGCGGGCCCGTTAGCCTTGTCCTCTATCAAGATGGCGTTGGCCTTCGGGTAAGCCGCGTGGCAGCTCTTGATGGCCCGCTTGGTAGGACCAAAATCCAGGCGGTCATGCACCCGGTATGGCAGCATGTAATAACGGTTTTGAGCTTTGCCCCATACCTGGCCGGCGACGAAATCAGTCTCTTCGGTTCCTTTGAAGCTGCAGTCCCACGACTGCACCATGGCATCGAACTGCTCCGGGAGTATCCTGTAACACCGTATCCAGTTGCGCTTGAAGATCCCGCCTTCCAACGGCGCCGGGTCTTGTTGATACTGCCCGGCAAACGCCCACGAACCTAGCCCGGTCCTCTGAGCGGCGAGATACTTCTCCGGTAGTCGCCGCGGCCATAAAAGGCCTCCCATGGAGCGCTTCAGGATGCGGCCACTCACTGGAAAGTTCCAGGCTTCTTGCCGGCCCGCAACCGCCGGTAAGCGAAGCTGCACCCAGTGTCCCGCGCCGCCGGACAGCACATGGCCGGTAAGGTCTTGTTCGTGGAGCCGTTGCATTACGATGATCTTCACTCCGGTGGCCGGATCATTCAGCCGGCTGCGGAATGTCTGATCGAACTGACCATTCACCGCCCGGCGCTCGATTTCACTCACTGCCTGGTCAGGATTGAGCGGATCGTCAAATACAAGAACATCGCCACCGAACCCGGTCGCCGCAGCTCGCATGGCAGTCGCGAACATCTGTCCGCGAGCGGAGTTCTCGTAGTGTGTCTTCAGGTTTTGATCTTTGGCCAGGCTGAACGTTCGGCCCCACAGCCGCTGATACCAATCCGACTCGATTACATTCCGCCGATAGACGCTGTGTTGCGTGCTCAGAGTCGCCGCGTAGCTCGAGAACATGCAGCGTCGTGCCGGATTCGTGGTCCACAGCCACACGGGGAACAGCACGGTGATCAACAGGCTCTTCATGGTCCGCGGCGGAACGTTGAAGATGACGCCTTCGCATTCTTCGCCGAACACTTGCTTCAAGCGGCCTTCTTTGATCAGCGTCAGATATTCGCAGATCAGGTCAAGATGCCAGTTCCATTGCAATTCGGTCGCCGGCTCAAGAATCGGCCAAGCTGCCTGGATGAAAGCTGACAGATTGTTTTCAAGATGCCTGGCTTCAAGCAGAACTGCGGCTTGAAGATCGCGTTCCTCGGTCGAATCTGGTACCGCTGCCTGCTGTGATGCCGGCCTCTTCGATGATCTTCTCGATTGCGGACTGGTTTTCATGGACCGGTGGCCCTGTGGCGACGTTTGCGAACAACGTTCTCTACACCACTAGCGGCTTGGTGGCAACTTCCGGAAAGCTCATCAGCCAAAACACAATACTCGCTCGTTACTTTCCTGGGCGGCATGAGTCTCCAGTTGCACCGCCTGCGGCCGCACCGACCATCCGGCGGTTGGATCGTCAATGATCGCCCGAGCACGTCTGTTGCCCTCCACGTATGCCAGCAGAAACCGCTCGTCGATCCTCAAGCTTTGATCTCGGAGGTGGCCGATCTTGGAAAAAGTCAGGCGCAGAGCCGTTTGCCGGTTGATGAAATCAGCCAGTCCGTGGCGCACCAGGGCCAGAGCCTGGTTGAACCGCACCGTGAAGGCCGGCGCCGTCGGTTGGGCCCGCTCGCACTCCGGCGTACGCCCGCGCCGGCAGTCCCGGCACGACTGGCCCCTTCGACAGGGAGCATGAAGGCGACAAACAGCACATGGCTCCCCCATGAGACAGGGAGAATGGAGCGTCGGCTGATGCTTGCGATAAACAGGTATCTGCTTGGACGAGCCTTGCATGGAGTCTGCCTCTCTTTGAAGGTGGGCACAACACAAAAGTCTAGAACCTGACCGCCGCATGATAGGGAGGCGGCCGGGACACACGCTTGCTTCAAAAAGCACGCGGAGACGCAAGTGTGCGTTAGAGGTGCAGGCCGTTTGGCGGGTGAGGCTCGCGCCGCTGCCGAGCCACGCAAGCACTTGCTTTCAGCTTGCGTAAGACTATGGAACAACGAATCAAAATTGCTGTCAACTGGACGCTGGGAAAATGGGTGCTTTCTGCTCGGTATCCGCGTTGTCTAAACTCTTGCGCTACAAAGTATTTAGACGTGCGTAGACGGATGAGGGCAGTTTTAGATATGAGTAGAAACTAGTGAATGAAGGTCCGGCCGCGTGGCTTGAAGAAACCGCCATGAATGCACCGGAAGTGCTTGCCCAGAGAATGAATTACGCATTCGTGCTTGTGCCGAAGGAATGAAAGAAAAACTGACTTCAGGCGCTTGGCCAAGGAAATAAGAGTTGGAGGAACTACTTTTCCTTGAGCTTTTCCACGAACAACCAGCCGTCCCGGAGCATGGTGCGCACCGGAACTCTCTCTCTGTTGGCGATGGCGATGGCGGCCTTTTGCCTTTTCCAGCCTTCGCGCGCCGTGCCCAAGCATTTCAGCTTCACGCCTTGGCCGGCAGGCATGTTCTTCATAGCCCGGATGGCTTGAACCAGATCGTGATGCTTGTAGTTTCTGCTCCGCAGGTGCCCGAATTCTTCCGGCATGACCAGTTCGTAGGCCCGTGAAACCAAATTGACTTCCGTGTCCCCGACCGCACGCGTTCTCCGCGCTTGCGTGGTCATCGTTGCTCCATCATCCGCCGGAGTTCTGCGACCTCGTGCTCGGGCACATGCGTGCGCACATCTTCCAGGCTCCAGCATCCGAAGATTGTCTGCGTGGCATAGGCACCGCAGTCCTTATCCTGGCACTGTTGCAGGATCTGCGTGCCCGGCTACGCCTGAGGCCTGAATCGTTCCGTGTTTAACGGCGATTGGCCTCCAGCGGTGTCTGTGTTTCTGAAACCAAGTCATATCGTGTGTCTCGATCCTTGATACCCGAGCTGGCAAATTACTCGGCTTGCCGGCAATGCAGCAGCACGTGCGCCGGCTTTTGTCTATCGCTGGCGCCCGACTGCTTCGCTGGCCAAGTACCTCTCAAAGAGTTTCTGCGCACATTGCTGGCCACAGGCAGGCTCCTCAAATTTCCTGAGGTTATGCCCCGTGCCAACTGGTCTCCCATGCGTCCCAGGCGGGGTCAGCGGGGCCAGCGGGCGGCAGCGAAATCTTCCTCTCTCGACTGCGGATACGAACCAGTGGTTCGTTTCCTGCCTCACCTTTCAATGCGCGCACTTCACGGTCTTGATCTCGTGGGGATTGCTCATGACGCCTCTCTCGTGTGCCGTAAGCAGCGAAGGCGGAACTGCGGTGAACACCGGCCGCGCAGCGCGCACACCCGCCAAGAAGCGGCGCCGCGCGGCCTTTCACGCGACACGCAGCCGCATGAAGAACGAACTTGCCAGATCCTCACCATGCGCCTCCGAGGTCCCGGACCATCGCCAGCATGGTGTCGGTATCGCTGACGTGCGGCTCGTTCTCATGAAGTTCCATGCAAGCCCCACATCCCCGAAACCCGCAACCCAGCTCGCAGTCGAACAAGCGAATTGGCTCGCTGCCTCCCGCACAGTCGCTTCCTTGCGGACAAGGAGCGAGGTTCCGGTCCAGCGTTTGCGTAAGGCTGAAGTTCCTTCCGACTTGAGCGTTCGTCTCCAGCTTGGGAGCCGCGGACAGCGTTGCCGTCAGTTGCATGGAGGCGGGATGCGCATCGGCGCGGGTTAACCCGTCAACCTCGGCCTGCATTTCGACTGTTGTGTCAATCTCTTTTCATAACGATATCGTTAGATAAATATACTATATCGTGACCAAGGTATTGTCAACCCTCATTTGGAACCATTGAATTGGGAAAGAAGTGGAGCCTTTGAGGCCACTGGAAGACGTGGGAAATGAGCTGGCGGATCTGAAGACCGCTCGCTCTGTCCTCTGAGCCGCTAGCTACTACCCGACAAATCGCTTACGTTTAGTACGGCTTGTCGCCGCAGATGGTAACCCGATGGCCGTAGCGCCTGAAGGGATAGTAGTCCCAAAGGGCGTGGTGCTGGGTGCAGCGATTGTCCCAGAATGCAATCGAGTTCGGCTGCCACCGGAAGCGTACGCAGAACTCGGGTGTTTCGACGTGCCGGTACAGCATCTCGAGGACCGCGTCGCTCTCGGCCTTGCTGAGGCTGGCGATACGCATGGTGAAGACGCGGTTCACGAACAGACACTTTTTTTGGGTCACCGGATGCGTCCGAACCACCGGATGCTCTGCGCTTGGGTATGTCTTGCCCAGGTCGTTAACGGCATACCGTCCGCGATAGTAGCGCTCGCCGTCGTGGACGGCGCGCATGCCGGCAAGCAACTTCTTGATCGGTTCGGAGAGCGTCTCGTAGGCCATATACATATTGGCAAACAGGGTGTCGCCCCCGCCGTCGGGGGGCACCTCGGTCAGGTATAAGATCGATCCCATGGGAGGCTCCGCATCGCACGACACATCAGAATGCCAATCCTCGCCGGCGACGTGGGTGGACTTCTCGTTCGTCTGGACGGCAAAGATTTCCGGGTGATCGGCGATCACGGCTGGCGCCGCCGGGTGCACGTGCAGCTTGCCGAAACGGCTGCCGAACGCCTTGTGCTCTTCGACGGTCAGCTTCTGATCGCGAAAAAACAGAACCAGGCGGTCCATGAGTGCATGGTGGATCTCCTGAAATTGCGGGTCGCTGAGTGGCTTCGCCAAATCGACGCCGAAGATCTCGGCGCCGATGCACGGCGTCGATTTACATATTTCAATGGTCTGGTAGGCCATCCTACCCTCCTTGAACTTACCGGCACGTAACCGACGAGGCCGTCAAGGGCGCTGTTTGAGCGGAACAGGCGGCGAATCGGAGAAACAGACAGCTGGAGGAATCCGAGGCAGCTCACAGTGTGCCGGAAAAGCGACCTGGAATCAAGCACAACGTCGTCTATTGTCACACCACATTAGAAATGTCTGAGTCTAAAAAGCACCTGGACTTGCAGCCCAGCCCGAAACGACTATCCGATATAATCCCGGCCCTGTTTCGGGTTCAAGCCCTCATAGGATGGTACTCGTTGTCTGTGCCTGGGCCGATAGCGGCGAAGAGGAAAAGGCACGAATCACCGAGTCCGCGAATGTTGTCACTGACATATTCAATGCACCCGATAAGGGTGTCCCGCTGGGAGTTCTGGACGGAACCAAATGCGTGATTGTCATACCCGGTCTCAAGAAAGCAGCCTTCATCATTGGTGGCGACTATGGCCGCGGCTTGATGACCTGTCGTACAGGCGACAGTTTCAAGGGACCCTGGAGCGCGCCGATTATGATGGCCTCGGGCGGCGGCGACATCGGCTTTCAGCTAGGAGTCGAGGCCACCGATGTCGTCATCCTGGTGCTCAACGACTATGGGGCTCAGTCGCTCATGAAGAGCAAGGTGAAGCTCGGCGCCGAGGCCAGCGTGGCTGCCGGCCCTGTTGGAAGAACCACCGAAGCGTCTACCAACGAAGTCATGACCGCGCAAATGCTTTCCTATTCCCGGGCTCGCGGCGTGTTCGCCGGCATATCGATCTCAGGCATGACCCTTCGTGTGGATGGCGATGCGAACGAAAACCTCTATCGCAGGAAAGTCGGACCGCAGCAGATCCTCAACGGTCAAGGCGTCACCATGCCGGATGAGGCCAAGCCACTGCTTGAAGCCATCGAGAATGCCACGGCAAAAGGCGGCCGAGCAAAAGAAACAGCGCTACAGAGCCAACCGAAGCGGGCTCAGCAATAGGCTCAGAGTATCAATGGCATTCCCTGGTTGCTGGTGTTTGCGACGGCCGCTCATCCACTTCTTGATGGAACAGCCGGTGTTTGAGCGGCTTTACACGCTAGGCGGCTTCCAACGCCAGTTCCCAAACTGATCGGATATGAGTGGAGCGCTGCGCGTTTTGTAACGTCAATATGCCGTGGCTTGCCGTTTTCGTGCTGGCGGGACTGGCGTTTACCAGCGCGTGCAGATAGCCTACCTCGTTGTTCTTTTCCTCGCGCTGGCCGGAGGCGTGGGTAACGGTGTGGGCCATCTGCTCTTGTCGACGTTGCAGCCGCATTCGGTTCTAGTGGCGCGTGGCTCATGGATACCGATGGTGCAAGACATAGCGCTCCGTCGAAATAAGGACTTTGGAGGTGCAAGATGCCTGCTGCGAATACGGTAACGACATCACTATCAATTCAGCTGTTTACTTCCAGCGACGGCGGAGCGTGGTCAAACTCGTACCTGATCAGCAGCGGGCCAGAGGCCATCCTCTTCGACGTCTCGATGCTGCACAGCGATGCTGGAAAGCTCGCTGAGATGATCACAAGCTCCGGCAACGTCCTCAAAAGCAGTGATGATCTCCCACGCTCATCCTGACCACTTCATGGGATTGGACGTAATCACAGAGCGCTTTCCTGAGGCGCGCACCAGTAACATTGTCGCCGATATCAAAGCCGACGGCCCCTGGATGTTCTCGATGCTGCAAGAGAAACTCGCCCCGGAAGGACCAAAGCGGCTCGTCGTGCCGGGGGTTTTATCCGAACCAGGATTACAAGTCGGTGGGAACAAACTGGAAGTTGTGGAGTTTGGTGAGGGCGAGAGCAAACACATCGCAGCCGTTTATGTTCCACAGTTGAGGGCCCTTCTTTCTGCGGATCTGGTCTATAACAACGCGCACCTGTATCTGCAGGAGCGACATCTGGACAGCTGGCTCGCGCGCCTGGACGAACTCGAAACGTTTGCCAAAGATCGGGTGGCGACGATCCACCCTGGACACGGAGAGGCCGCGGGTATCGAACTCATTGGCCAGACTCGCGTCTACCTGCACGACTTCGCCAACGCGATAAAGAGCGGAGATGCGAAAACTGCCGAGCAACAGATGCTGGCCAAGTATCCTGAATACCACGTAAGGCAGTTCCTGACAGGTTTCAGCATTCCCGCTTATTTCCCTTCTGCATCAGCCCCGTAGGTCTCAGGCAGGCTGCTAGCTCCCGAGTAGTCTTAGGGCTGTATCGGAAGCGCCGGAGCGAGAAGAGGGCGGCACGATTCTTGATGTGTGGGGGCGCTTTCGATACAGCGACTTGAAGGAAGCCGCTTTTGCTCGCGGCGGACGCTATGGGATTTCAATCGACTTTGGCTTGGAAGTCGTTGGAAAGACGGGTAGTTGCGTGGGGACCTGAAATCGACTTCTCACTGACATAAGCATAAAGCCCAACTCAATGATCGCCTCAT
>DATDGY010000265.1:0-4285 GCA_036521855.1 Candidatus Angelobacter sp. | reverse complement strand
GCTGCGGAGTCGGTGGAGCCAAGGGCGGAGACCAAGAGGAACGCGAGCGAGCAAAGCACGCACCGGACACTGAGCCGGGTGCGCGTGTCACAGGCGCTTGCGCGCGTACGGCAAGCAGCAACGCTTGGCCGTTAGATACTCAAGGTGGGAGCCGTATGCCCGAATTGGGCTTGTACGGATCTGTGCGGGGGGCGGCTGGCAACAGCCGTCCCTACCGCGAACATTGGACGGACAGTGCGAAATGTCCGCTTATGACCCTGGCTGTGTGAAAACGCGCTGCTTCGTGTGATTCTCGCCGCAGTGATTCGGGCGCTATTGCGGGGGATCGAAATGAAGCGCTTCGTTGAACGAATTGATCGCGAGCAGGCGACGCTGTTTCCCGAATGCCTGGAGGACTGGATCGATCAAGACAATCCGGTTCGGGCGATCGATGCCTTCGTTGACAAACTCGACCTTTGCGGACTGGGTTTCGATGGGGTTGCTCCCGAAGCAACTGGCCGGCCCTCGTATCATCCATCGGGGCTGCTGAAGCTTTACATTTACGGTTATCTCAATCGGGTTCAGTCGAGCCGCCGGCATGAGCGTGAAGCTGGGCGCAATGTCGAGGTGATGTGGCTGACGGGCCGGCTCATTCCTGATCACAAGACGATTGCCGACTTCCGCAAGGACAGCGGTCCAGCGATCCAGCAGGTCTGCGCGCAATTTACTGAATTGTGCCGCCAGATGGGCTTGCTCACGACTCCAAGCGTTGCGATCGATGGCAGCAAGTTCAAAGCGGTCAATAACCGCGACAAGAACTTCACCCGTTGCAAAGTGGAGCGCCGCCGCGCGCAATTGGAAGAGAGCGTGGCGCGCTATCTTGCGCAACTCGACACGGCCGACCGGCAGGAGCCCTCCGAAGAGCTGGCGGCAAAAACGGACCACTTGAAGGAGAAACTGACCAAGTTAGAAAGCGAGATGCAGCGCCTGGCGGCGATGGAAAACCTGATGCTGGCGTCACCCGATCAGCAGATCTCGCTCACCGATCCCGACAGCCGTTCGATGGCGACCAGTGGTCGTGGCTCTGGCGTGGTTGGCTACAATGTGCAGATCGCAGTCGATACCGAACATCACCTGATCATCGCGCATGAAGTGACGAACAGCGGCTCGGATCGGGCGCAACTTGCCAACATCGCTTCTCAGGCAAAGCAAGTCCTCGGCGCCGATGAACTCCAAGCCGTTGCCGATCGCGGTTACTACAACAGCGAAGAAATCCTCGCCTGTGACGAGGCCGGAATCACGGTAACGCTGCCGAAGCCGATGACCTCCGGCATGGAGGCGAACGGGCGCTTCGGCAAACGGGACTTCCGCTATCTGGCTGCGGAAGACGTTTACGTTTGTCCTGCCGGAGAGAGGCTCGTCTACCACTGCACAAATGAAGAGAATGGATTAGTTCTGCGCCGTTACTGGACCAATACCTGTCACAGCTGCGCTATCAAACGCCGCTGCACCACTGGCAAGGAGCGACGGATCACGCGCTGGGAGCATGAGCATGTACTGGAGGCCGTACAGAGGCGTCTCGACAAGAACCCGCAGGCCATGCGCCAGCGTCGCGAGACGGCGGAACATCCCTTCGGCACGCTGAAGATGAGGATGGGGGTGACGCACTTCATGATGAAACGTCTGCCCAAGGTCGCCACCGAGATGGCGCTGCACGTGCTCGCCTACAATCTTACCCGCGTGCTGAACATCATGGGCATTCAGCCGCTGATGGCTGCGATTCAGGCATAGTCAAAGTCAGAAAATTAGCTCGCGTCGCCACTTCGCCTGGTTTCGACCCCTTACGTCAAAGCGTTTAGACACGGCCAAGACCCATTCCGGAAGTCGAGCACTTGAATTTGCTGCGATGCGCAATACAAATTCTGATAGGCATCGTGAGCAATCAGCGCCGTGCGATCGTCGCGAGTAGCGCTTTCATCTCCTGCCGCGGATCAGCTGCGCGCATAACGCCGCCCATTACCGCGATGCCGGCTGGACCTGCTGCAAGCACTTCCGCCACCCGCATCGCATTGATGCCACCAACCGCCAGGACGGGGACGCGCGCCGCAGCGGCGATCTCCGAAAGCCCCTTGCAGCCAATCTCGGGGCCATACCCAGATGTTGCGGAATGCGTCGCACGTTACTGACTATTTCCGCCTGCCTAGCCAGCAAGTGGTCGAGATCGGCCGCCAGATCTCGATTTAAACGCACGGTGCAGCGTGGATGGCGCTTGCGCTTGGGCTGCGTGCGAGTTCCTGATTTTCGAGACGCGGCTCTCGCAAGTGGATGTCCGTCGACGAAGGCGGCGACGGCGACGACGAAATCAGCGAAGAGGAAGTGATCGCCATCCTGCGTGACCACGCCCCGGGAGAAGTCCCACTCTTTCAGGAAATGTTTGCCTGGGAGCGGTCTCGAAATCGCCCACACTGAACTCGCGACACAACCGGTCGCACGCCCGCCCGCCCGCGCACGCGGCGGCGCTTGTGACGACGCGCCGCTTCCCACCGCCGTGGTCTGTTAGACTGCCCACGTCCAACGTGCCCGGCGAGAGGCCGAACACGCACGCGTGTTTTAGACTTTGATCTGGATCAAACAACCAGCCTCGCGATGGGTTTTTCGTGCTACTTTCGGGTGGGTGTAGGCGTAAGCGTTGTGGAGCATGATGATGACCACTCTAAAAACTCTCACGTTCGTTGCCGCGCTCCTCGCGGGTGGAACGTCGCTGGCGATAGCGCAGAACGGCCCTGCGACTGGCAACCTACCGCCAGTAGCCGGCGGTGCTGCGGGCAATCCCATTCTCGATGCGCAGTCTGGAGCACCGTCTCGTCACTACGGGACGAGACACCACAGAAACATGTACATGTCGGCAAGGAGCCACAAAGGCTCAAAGATGAATTCCACCAAGTAGCTCTAAGTCTCGATTTAGCGGCCCCGGAGCTTCTGTGTCCGGGGCTCTTTTTTTGGGGCCAACTGTAGCTGGCGCTTGGATGCTGGCTCAATTGAACACCACCGAGTAGTCAACGTAGTGCGAGGTAGGCAGATCCTTTGCAATCGTCATCATCGCAAATGGATCGATCCTCGAAGCAGCAAGTGCGGGGGTCGAAGTCCCTGTTCCCACGCCAATCCATGTTCCAACGCCAATCAAGAACAACGCAGCAACACCGGCGAAAATGCTGATCTTGCGCATGTGAATTTCCCTCTGCATTCAGCTCACGATTCAAGCGAGCATGGTGCACGGGTAGTTTGAACCGCAGTGCTGGTATGTGACCGGTGTCACGGATCGACTGTTTTGCATTGGACAGTGCATTGCTGTGAATAGCTGCCGGAGTCGCTTGCGGCCACGGGCAATCGCTGCCACCAATCTCGCACGCGTCTCGGAACCGTATCGGGCGCACGTGTTCCGGGCGGGGCACGTCAAAGAAGCGGTGTCAGAGCAAGAACTGCGCGAGCGCCGGATTGCCGATGAGGCAGACCGGACCCCTCGGGCAGGTTCAACACCACTAATCCTATTAATGACCAGGGCGCCGGGAAGCGGCCCGTCATCGTTCGCCATCTTCGTCGCGGCCGTACATTTGCCGAAGCCCGAGAGCCTTCGCAATGCTGCTGCTGGCAGGGCGCTTTCCGTTCATGACCGCGTTCAAGTGCGTGCGCTCGAGGCCGTACCGCCTCGCAAAAGCGGTTTGATTTCCTTCTCGCTTAATCGCGGCTCTTAACAGATGGATGATTTCCGCATTATCGAAGACGCGCGCTGTCTTTCCTAACTTGCTATCGTCTGGCGCAGCAGCGTTTTCCACTTCGCGGCGGTTTTTTCGTTTGCCGTTCAACGGCCCAATCCTCTTCGCCCTCAAGCTTCACTGCTGGCGCATTCGAATTCTTGACCTTCACCCAATGCGGCGACCAGTGAAACAGGATTTAAAAAAACGGCCTGTTGCGCTGCGGCAAAAGGCAAATGCCAAGCCGCGCAGGCCCGTTAGGCATGTGGCTTCCTAGACATCATGAAAAGCACGATTGCCGCAAAGCACGCGACAGCGAGAAAGATAATGACTTGTCCCAAATCCATCTCGCTACTGTATGAGATATTGGAGGTCCGTTGTTTGGGCCAAATCGCCGCGAGACTGATTGACGCGCATCGCGGCGAATATCGCGAAACTGCCGGAGCTGTTGGGCCGTCGTCAGACGTGGGGAGTGCGATGAGGCGCGGCGGATAGGCTTGCAGACTTGCAGAAAGTCGCACGGACACCAGACGCGCCCACGCACGCCCTCTCTT